>JAZQJB010000146.1:0-46236 GCA_045541375.1 Eubacteriales bacterium
CCTTAGGCTTCTCCTGGGAGAAGCTCCCGCCGCAGCGGGTGATGAGGGGACACCAAGTGCATCTATGTTCGCATTTGCTAAAAAGTTATCAAGATAATCATAGCATAGCAATTCGTATATGCGTCATAAAAGTTCGCATCAGCTGTAATTATTTTGTTAAATTTTAATCTTTTTTGCTCAAAAGTGTTGCACATTTCGCAATTATATTATATAATATAGATTGTATGATTTTAATTATTTAGGGGTAGCTTATGTTACACACTCTTCTTCGCAATAAATTTTCCGACAAGAATATAATACTTCTCGGTTTCGGTGTATCAAACATCCCCGTTGCGCGCGAATTTATACGCGCGGGAATGGGCGCAGCGGTCACCGTCCGCGATATGAAAGCCTTCGACGATCTTGGCGAGCTGGCAAAAGAATTTGCCGCCGAGGGCGTAAAGTTTGAATGCGGGATCGAGCCGACTAAGGATTTCACCTGCGACACGAGCCGCGCGGTGATCTTCCGTTCACCCGGAATCAGACCCGATGCGGGTGATCTGACTTCCGCTATCGAGTCGGGCGCTATTCTGACATCCGAGGTTGAATTTTTCTGCGAGCATACCCCCGCGCGCATAATTGCGATCACGGGAAGCGACGGAAAAACGACCACCTCAACGCTCACAAGTCTTATCCTCAAAGAGGGCTACAAGGACGGAAAAATATACCTCGGCGGAAACATCGGAACGCCGCTCTTCCCTCTCCTTGATGAGATCGGAGGAAACGACATCTGCGTTCTCGAGCTTTCAAGCTTCCAGCTTATGACGATGGACTCGCGCGCATCCCACGCGGCGATCACCAATATCACACCCAACCATCTGAACTGGCATATTGACATGAACGAATATGCCGAAGCAAAATACAAGGTCTGCGGCAAGAACACCTCTCGCCTTGTGCTCAACGCGACGGACAATTACTGCCGCGAGCTTGCGGGCAAGACAAGTGCGCCCAAGATCTTCTTCTCCGCTTACCGCGATAATTACGAAGCGCTTTGCAACGGAATTGACTCAAAAGGCATCTTCCTGCGCGACGGAAAGATCATCCTTTCGGACGGCAAAAACGAGGAAGTTCTTCTCACCGCCTCGGATATCAAGCTACCCGGCGTGCACAATATAGAAAATTATATGACAGCCATCGCGCTGACATACGGCATTGCCGAAAAAGATGCCGTCTTAAGTGTCGCCAAGACCTTTGGCGGAGTTGAGCATCGACTCGAGTTTGTCCGCGAGAAAAACGGCGTAAAATACTACAACAGCTCGATCGACTCGAGCCCCACAAGAACCATTGCGGCGCTTTCGACCTTCAAGAACAAGCCGACTCTCATCATCGGCGGACGCGGCAAGAAAACGCCATACGACGGTCTTGCGCGCGAGCTTTATCTCCGCGCGGGAGCAGTCATTCTGACGGGTGAAACACTCGCCGAGGTCAGCGAAGCACTTGAATCGGTCGCATCCGAATATCCGGATTCCGAGCTGAAGATATTCAAGGAAGAGGATTTCGCCGCTTGCGTGAAGCTCGCCGAAGAGATCACTCCCACGGGAAGCGCGGTAGTCCTCTCTCCCGCCGCAACCTCGTTTGACAAATTCAAAAACTTTGCCGAGCGCGGCAAGGTCTTCAAGGAAATAGTTAAGAATTTATAAATCCGAAAGGAAGAAAAATATATGGAACACAAGATCGACCTGACAGAGCTTACTCTGTCGCTGGCATCTCTGATGTCGGTCACGGGACACACGAGATACTCGAAGGATAAACTCCTCGAGCTCGTTTCTCCCTACTTTGACGAGATACGCGAAACGCGCCTCGGCTGTTATCACCTCATCCGCCGTTGCGGAAAGGAAAATGCACAAAAGATCCTCGTTGACGCTCACTTTGACGAGATCGGTATGATCGTAACCGAAATCAAGGAAAACGGTTTTCTTACCGTCACCTCGATCGGCGGTATGGACACCCGAATCCTTCAGGCAAGCGAGGTCATCATATATGGCGAGGGACGCGAGATCTACGGCGTTGTAGGCTCCACACCTCCCCACCTCCAGAAGCCCGGCGAGTCGGGCAAGCTCAAGGACATCACAGAGCTTCTCATCGACACGGGCTACTCAAAGGAAGAACTTGAGAAGTACGTTTCCATCGGTACTCCCATCGGCTTCCGTCCCGTTTACACCAAGCTCCGCAACAACAAGATCGCGGGCAAAGGATTTGACGACAAGGCTTGCGCCGCTGCAGCTATCGCGGCTGTAGCCGAGATCCCCGCGGACGAGCTTTGGGGCGACGTTTACGTTCAGCTTTCCAATTACGAGGAAGCGGGCGGATTCATGTCGGGAGCGCAGACCGGTGCTTATGAGGTCAATCCCATTTGCGCTATCGTTGCAGACGTTGACCTTGGAAGCACTCCCGACACCAAGAAGAGCGAGACCGTACCGCTCGACGGCGGCGTGTCGCTTTCGACGGGTCCCATCACCGACAAGCGACTCACCGCACTCCTGCGCAAGCTTGCGGACGAAAAGGAGATCAAGCATCAGATGTCTGTCACCGCGGGCGGCACGGGAACCAACACAATGGTCGTAAACCTTGTCCGCAACGGAATCCCGACAGTTGACATCGGACTTCCCCTTCGCAGTATGCACACCTCAAACGAGGTCATCTCGATGAACGACGCCGCAGCAATGCGCGACATCATCGCACTCTTCGTCACAAGTCCCGAGATCGAAAAGGAGGTATGCCCCAATGAGTGAAACTAAAATTCTTGAAGGTCTTGAACTGCTAAAGCATCTCTCCCTCGTGTTCGGCCCCACAGGCTCGGAGGAAGAGGTTGCCGACGAAATAATCAAGCAGCTTGAAAACACCGACGCGCAGATCATCCGCGACAGAATGAGCAACGTTTTCGCCGTTCTTCACGGCAAGAACCGCCCCGAAAAGACGGTTATGCTCTCGGCTCACATGGATGAGGTCGGATTTATTATTAAGGATATCGACGGCGAGGGCTACATCCGCTTCGGATGCCTCGGCGGCATTGACTCCCGTGTTCTCTGCGGCAGAAAAGTCACCTTCCGCGGTAAGGAAGGCGACGTCAGCGGCGTTATCGCTTCGAAGGCGATCCACCACCAGTCCGCCGAGGAGCGCAAGAACGCGACCAAGGCAAATGATATGTACGTTGACATCGGAGCAACCTCGAGAGAGGATGCCGAAAGCGTTCTTTCGCGCGGCGACAGCGGAACATTCGATTCCGAATTCGTCATCTTCGGCGAAAACGACGGCTATGCAAAGTGCAAGGCTCTTGACGACCGTCTTGGATGCGTTGTTATGATCGAAACTCTGCGCCGCATCAAGGAAGAGGGAATCGAGCTTCCCTTCGACCTCGTATGCGCGTTCACCGTGCGCGAAGAGATCGGCATTTCGGGCGCGACCGCAGCGGCTCACCGCTTCAGACCCGACTACGCAATCGTTCTTGAAACCACCGCGATCGCGGACCTTCCCGACGTTCCCAAGAACTCGAGAGTCAGCGAGGTCGGTAACGGCGGAGTTGTTTCCCTTATGGACCGCTCCACCATCTACAACCGCGATTTCGTTGACGGCGCAATGAAGATCGCCGAGGAAAACGGAATCCCCGCGCAGATCAAGCGCTACGTTTCGGGCGGAAACGATGCAGGTCACATCCATAAGACCGCCGACGGCACACGCTGCCTTGCGATCTCGGCACCCACCCGCTATCTCCACTCGGCTTCCTGCGTAATTTCGATCAAAGACTTTGAATCGATCAAATCCCACGTTTACGCAATTCTCACATCATATAAATTCAGTTGATCTCGGAGGAAATATAAATGTATTCTCTTATTAAGAAAGTTGTATGCTGCCCCGGCGTATCCGGCAATGAAAAACAGATCGCGGCTCTCCTTGAAAAGGAAGTAGCTCCCTACGTTGACGAGACCTATACCGACGCTCTCGGCAACCTTATCGCTATAAAGTACGGCAATCTCCCCGACGGCGAGCGCAAGAAGCTCCTTTACTGCGCTCATATGGACGAGATCGGCTTCATTGTTACCTATATTGAGGACAACGGCTTCATCCGCTTTGCTCCCATCGGTGGCATCAATTTTGTTGCCGCTGCATTCAGCCACGTTGTTTTCGCTAACGGCGAAAAGGGCATTCTTGTTCCCGAGGCTGGCACCAAGGCATCCGAGCTTGCCGCTGACAAGTGCGTTGTTGACATCGGTGCTACCTCCGCAAAGGAAGCCTCCCGTAAGGTAAAGATCGGCGATTGCTTCTCGCTCGCTCACAATCTCTCGAAGCTCGGCGCAAATCGCGCTGTCGGACGTCCCATTGACGACCGCATCGGCTGTGCTATCATGATCGAGACCGCAAAGAAGCTTGCTGAGAATTGCCCTCACGATATGTACTACGTCTTCTCGGTTCAGGAAGAAGTCGGATGCCGCGGCGCACGTCCCGCAGGCTTCTCGATCGCTCCCGACATCGCGCTTGCATTTGATGTTACCGGCACCGGCGACGCGCAGGGCTCGAAGCCTATGGCAGTCAAGCTCGGCGGCGGCGCGGCTATCAAGATCAAGGACGGCTCCGTGATCTGCTCGGGTGAGGTCGTTTCCAAGCTTCAGAAGCTCGCAAAGGAACAGAAGATCACCGCGCAGAACGAGATCCTTCTTTACGGCGGAACCGACACAAGCGTGCTTCAGGCTGCAGGTGTTGGCGCTTACGCGGGATGCATTTCGATCCCCAGCCGTTATATCCACTCGGGCGTTGAAATGATCGACCTTCGCGACGTTGCCGCTTGCACCGATCTTGCAACAGCATTCGCACTCGATCCCACTCTCTGATGAACTCCTCTCCAATCGGAGTTTTCGATTCGGGCGTCGGCGGGCTTTCGCTCCTTCGTGAGCTCCGCCGACTCCTCCCGAACGAGGACTTTATATATTACGGCGACCGCGCAAACGCTCCCTACGGCGCAAAAACGCACGGTGAGATCCTTGAGATCTCAAAGGGGATAGTTGACGTTCTTCTCTCGCGTGGCGCAAAGGCGATAGTTGTCGCCTGCAACACGGCAACGGCAGTTGCAATCGATCCTCTGCGCGCGGCTTATCCCAATCTGCCCATAATCGGCATCGAACCCGCTGTCAAACCCGCAAGAGTTGCGGGTTGCAAAAGAGTACTGGTACTTGCCACGCCCGTTACGGTGAACGAAAGCCGCTTCGCCGCTCTTCTGCGCACCAATTCACGCGATGGCTGCGAATTTATCGGCGTTCCTTGCCGCGATCTTGCATTTATGATCGAAAATGACAGCACATCGGAAGAGATCGAGGAATATCTCTCCTCGGTATTCGCACCCTATCGTGCAGATGGCTTCGACGGCATCGTTCTCGGATGCACTCATTATCCTCTTGTAAAGGATGAGATCAAGCGTGCCGCGGGTGAAAATGTTCGAGTCTTCGACGGCGCAGACGGCACGGCAAGACGCACAAAAGCTCTGCTTTCCGAGCTTTCGCTTGACTCCTGGGCTCGAAAGATCGGCACGGTCGAATTTATTTCGAGCGACGGAAGCGATCACATTGAGCGCTTCTTCAATAAATTTTGCATATAACAAAGGTACACTATGACTTTTTCGGATAAAACACTTGCCCTCGCCCGTGAGGCGGAGGCGGCGCTGGCTCCGATCTTTGCCGAGATCGACCGCGTTTCCTATATCGGCACCTGCCGCGTGCTTGACGCCTTCCGCGAGGAGCGCGTCAGCGACGCTTGCTTCGGCTCGACCACGGGTTACGGCTACGACGACCGCGGACGCGAGGTCCTCGACCGAGTTTGGAGCCGTGTTTTCGGCACCGAGGCGGCGCTTGTTCGCCACAATTTTGTAAACGGCACCCATGCCCTCTCGACCGCACTTTTCGGTCTTCTCCGTCCGAATGACACTCTCCTTTCGGTAGCGGGCAAGCCATATGACACCCTTGACGGCGTTATCGGCATTTCGGGCAAGACGGGCGACGGCTCGCTTGCGGATTTCGGCGTAAACTACGCACAGATCGAAATGACCGCAGAGGGTGGACTTGACGTTGAAGCCATTGTCGAGCGTGTAAAGACCGACAAAAGCGTAAAAGTCGTCTTCATTCAGCGTTCTAAGGGCTACCTCAACCGCCGCACTCTCTCGCCCGACGAAATCAGCGCGGTTTACGACGCAGTTCACGCGACCCGCGACGGCGTTTACGTTGTCGTTGACAACTGCTATGGCGAATTCACCGCAGAATACGAGCCCCGCGCGGATATGCTTGTCGGTTCTCTTATCAAAAATCCCGGCGGCGGAATGGCGCTGACGGGCGGCTATATCGCGGGCAGCGAGCGCGCAGTTGAGCTTGCCTCTTACCGCCTTACCACAGTCGGCACGGGCGGCGAGGTCGGCGCAACTCTCGGACAGAACAGAACTATGTATCAGGGTCTGTTCTACGCTCCCCACACAACCGCGGCGGCGATCAAAACCGCGCACCTCGCGGCTTACATTTTTGAAAAGATGGGTTACGACACCTATCCCTCCTGGAACGAAACCCGTTACGATATAATTCAGACCGTTATCACGCACGACCCCGACATTCTCTGCGCTTTCTGCCGCGGAATTCAGGCGGGCTCGCCCGTTGACTCCTTCGTAACGCCCGAGCCTTGGGATATGCCCGGCTACTCGGATCCCGTCATTATGGCGGCGGGCGCATTCATTCAGGGTTCTTCCGTCGAGCTTTCCGCCGACGGTCCCATCCGTCCCCCCTATACCGTCTATTTCCAGGGCGGACTCACATACGAAAGCGGCAAGATCGGCATTCTTACAGCCGCAGATGCCGTCGCAAACTTCAAAAAGGAATGATAAAAATGAAAAGATCCCTCTGTTTCCTCATCTGCATTCTCACTTGCCTCATGCTCGTCCTTTCGGGTTGCTCGGAAAGCGAAGCTCCCGACGGCTATCAGAACGTGGCAACCGACAATGAAGCATTCTGCTTCTACGTTCCCAAGTCTTGGGTAGACAACACACCGAGCGGAACCGCATCGGCTTACTATTCCTCGGATGACTACTCGAACGTGTCCTTCACCTGCATGGTCATCGATCCCGGAGAGATGGACGATCTTGCGGAATACAAGGCTATCTCGATCGAAGAACTCGGATCGGTTCTTCCCGATTTCAAGGTGATCGAGAAGGAAACCGCAGACGATGCTCTTACCGAAGAGACTGCTCCCATCACTATCGCGGGCAGAGAAACCATCACGTTTGAATACGAATGCACCCTCAGCGGTCAGACCTACAAATATATGCAGGCAATCACTATGAAGGATGATTTCTTCTACATCTTCACCTACACCTCGCTTGCGGAAAACTATGACTCCCACCTTGAGGAAGTCAATTCCATCATTTCCTACATCACATTCAAATAATTATGATCTATCTTGACAACAGCGCAACGACTCGGCTCGCACCCGAGGTGCGCGATGCTATGCTTGAGGTTTGGGAGAACGTCGGAAATCCGTCATCTCTCCACTCGGCGGGGCTGGCGGCAAAGAAAAGATTGGAAGCGGCAAGAGCTTCTCTGCTTTCATCGGCGGGACTCAAGAGTACCGAATGGCAGACCGTCTTTTGCGGCTCGGGAAGCGAGGCGAACAATCTCGCGCTCCTCGGCTCGGCACACACGGGACGCCACCTCGACTCGCGCAGAGTTCTTATCACCGACTCGGAGCACGCTTCGATCTCAAATACCGCAGAGGTGCTTTCCTCGCGCGGATTCGAGATAGTAAGCATCCCAACCAAGGGAGGCGCTCTCGATCTTGAAGCTATCGAAAAGGAAGCCAAAAAAGGCATCTGCCTTGCCTCCTTTATGCTCGTCAACAACGAAACCGGCGCGATCTATGACGTCGGACGTGCTGCGGAGATAATAAAGAAAGCTTGCCCCTCGGCACTCATTCATTGCGACGCCGTGCAAGCATTTATGCGAATTCCGCTCCCGAAGGCGCAGAACATCGACTTTTTCAGCGTAAGCGCGCATAAAATTCACGGTCCCGCAGGCACGGGAGCACTCTTTCTGCGCCGTGAGCTCATAAAGAAGCGCTACCTTTGCCCCGTAATTTTCGGCGGCGGTCAGGAGGAAGGGCTTCGCTCGGGCACCGAAAATCTTGCGGGAGCAGTCGGATTTGCCAAGGCGGCAGAAATTATGAAACCCGCTATGGACGAGAATTACAAGCACCTGCTCGCTCTTTCAACCTACGCAATCGAAAAGGTTGCAGAGGCGGGAGCTACCGCAAATCTCCCCGAAGTCCGCGCTCCGCATATTTTAAGCATCACCCTTCCCCGAATCAAGAGCCAGACGATGCTCAATCTGCTCTCGGCGGGCGGTGTGTGCGTTTCGAGCGGCTCGGCTTGCTCATCCAATGCTAAAAATCGCCACGTAAGCTCTGCTCTCGTCGCCTTCGGACTTTCCGAATCGGATGCCGATTGCACCATCCGAATGAGCTTGTGCAAAGACAACACCCGCGAGGATATCGACGCTTTCGCCGAACTGCTCGCATCGGGTATTCAAAGACTTGTAAAAATCAAAAGATAAAGAGGTAAAAGAAATGTCCTACGTTACCACCAAACAGATGCTTCTCGATGCGCAGAAGGGCGGCTATGCCGTTGGCGCATTCAACTTCGAGAACATGGAGATGGCTCTTGCCATCATCGCGGCGGCAGAAGAGCTCCGCGCTCCCGTCATCCTTCAGACGACTCCATCGACGATCAAGTATGCATCTCCCTCCGTTTTTGCCGCTATCGCAAAGGCACTTGCAGATAAAGCTACCGTTCCGGTTGCCGTTCACCTCGACCACGGCTCCTCCCTTGAGCTCTGTGAGGCAGCCGCTTCCGCAGGCTACACTTCCGTAATGTTCGACGGCTCGGGTGAAGACTTTGAAAATAACGTTGAACTGACCGCAAAAGCAGTAGAGATCGCAAACAGATTCGATATTCCCACCGAGGCTGAGCTCGGCAAGGTCGGCGGCAAGGAAGATGACCACGAGGCAGACGCCGACAACGGCACCGATCCCGAAAAGGCAGCAGAGTTTGTTAAGCGCACCGGCATTTCCTCCCTCGCAGTTGCTATCGGAACCGCTCACGGTTTCTATGTCGGCACTCCTGTTCTTGACGTTCCCAGACTCATTGCTATCCGCAAGAAGCTTGAAGAAAACGGTTGCTCCATCCCGCTCGTTCTTCACGGCGCATCTGGTCTCTCGCCCGAGGCTGTAAAGAGCTGTATCGCAGAGGGCATCTGCAAGGTCAACTTTGCAACCGAGCTCCGTGTTGCTTACACCGCCGCAGTTCGTGAAAACCTTGCATCCGATGAAAAGATCTATGACCCCAAGAAGTACGGCACCGCAGCACGCGCGGCAGTAGTTGAAGCCGTAAAGCAGCGCATTCTTGTTTGCGGCTGCAATAATAAAGCATAAATTATTCCGATTAAGGAGAACATAAAAATGAGCAATGAAACAATGAAGGCCTGTGTGCTCCACGCAGTTGGCGACTTCAGATACGAAGACGTGCCTATGCCGAAGAGAGGCGAGGGCGAAGTTCTTCTCAAGATCCGTGCGGCAGGCGTTTGCGGCTCGGATATCCCCCGCGTATTTGAAAAGGGTACATATCACTTCCCCACCATTCCCGGGCACGAGTTTGCCGGCGAGATCGTTGAAGCTGACGACGAATCCCTCATCGGCCGCCGCGCCGCTGTATTCCCCCTCCTTCCCTGCCGCAAGTGCACGCCCTGCGAGCTTGGCGAGTTTGCAAACTGCGAGAATTATGACTATTACGGCTCGCGCCGCGACGGTGCTTTTGCCAAATATCTTGCCGTAGACATTCGCAACCTCATTCTTCTTCCCGATGATCTTTCCTATGCTTGCGCATCCCTTGTTGAGCCGGGCGCAGTCGCACGTGCGGCAGTTCGCCGCCTTGAGGTCAAGCTCGGCGACACCGTTGTCATCTGGGGTGCAGGACCCATCGGTCTTATCGCCGCGGCCTGGGCAAAGAAGGCGGGTGCAGGAGTTGTCCGCGTTGTTGACATCAGCGAGGAAAAGCTTGCATTCGCGAAGAAGTTCGGTTTTGAGGCTTACGATCCCGAGCGCGACGGTCTTGCTGACTGCGCTATCGAGGGCACGGGTGCTCCGCAGGCTCTTTGCAACCTTATCAAGTCAATGAAGCCCCACAGCCGCGTTATCCTCATGGGCAACCCCGCGCGCGATATGACCATTACGCAGAGCGTATATTCCCAGATCCTCCGCCGCGAGATCACTCTGCGCGGAACCTGGAACTCCTCCTACAACAGCCGGATCAATGACTGGGAGGCTACCGCCAAGGCTATGGCTGACGGCGACCTTATTGACTACGAGGCTCTTATCACACACCGTTATCCCCTCGAGCGTTGCGTTGAAGCACTTGAAATGATGCGCGACAGAAAAGAATTTTATACCAAAGTCACAATCGTGATGGACTAATCGGAGGCAAAAAATGAGTGAACTTACTGTAAAAACCAATGGTATGCGCCATATTGAACACACTGCTGACCTCTGCATCATCGGCGGCGGTCTTACCGGTCTTTGCGCGGCGATCGCTGCGGCTCGCGAGGGCACCAAGGTAGTTCTTATCCAGGACAGACCCGTGCTTGGCGGCAACGCATCGAGCGAGATCAGAATGTGGGTGCGCGGCGCGCACGGACTTGAAAACCGCGAGACCGGTATCATCTCCGAGCTTGAAGAAGAAAACATCTACATCAACCCCACCCTCATCCCCACCACCTTCGACAACGTAATGTGGGCAAAGGTCAAGGCTGAAAAGAACATCACCCTGCTTCTCAACACCACCTGCTGTGATGCTGACCGCACCGAAAAGGACGGCGTATCTCACATCACCTCCGTCACCGCTTGGCAGATGACCACCTACACCTGGCACACCGTTAAGGCTACTTACTTCGCAGACTGCTCGGGTGACTCGATCCTTGCTCCCATTTCGGGCGCAAAATGGCGTGTAGGCCGCGAGGCTGCTTCTGAATACGGCGAGGCTATGGGCAAGGAAGTTGCGGACAAGAAGACAATGGGTATGTCCTGCCTCATCCAGGCGCGCGAGACCGACGAACCCGTCCCCTTCACCGCTCCCGAGTGGGCATACAAATTCGAGACCGACGATGACTTCAACGTCATCAAGGACGCAAGCGGCAACTTTATCGACGCAAGCACCGGTGTTTCGGGCGTTAAGGTTCAGGACATAAAGTACCTTGCACGTCCCCACAAGCTCGGCACAAGCGAGACCAACTTCTGGTGGCTCGAGCTCGGCGGCGAATACGACAGCATTCACGATGCCGAGGAAATGCGCGATGAGCTTCTCAAGATCGCATACGGCATCTGGGATCACGTCAAGAACTACGGCGACCACAACGCAGAAAATTGGACTCTCGAGTGGGTCGGATGCATTCCCGGCAAGAGAGAAAGCCGCCGCTATATCGGCGCACACGTTCTCACCGAGAATGACGTTGAGGCAGGCGGAAAGTTTGACGATATCGTTGCATTCGGCGGCTGGCCGATGGACGACCACAACCCCGCGGGCTTCCGTTCCTATATGACGGGCGCGCCCGCATCCAAGCTCTATCCCGCTCCCTCGCCCTACGGAATCCCCTACCGTGTACTTTACGGTCACGAGGTCGACAACCTCTTCTTCGCGGGCAGAAATATCAGCGCGACTCACGCCGCAATGAGCTCCACAAGAGTTATGGCGACCTGCGCCCTCATCGGTCAGGCAATGGGTACCGCCGCTTCTATCTGCGTCAACGAGGGTGTAACTCCCCACGGCGTTTACGAGACCAAGATGAAGACCCTCCAGGATAAGCTCCGCGACGCGGGCTGCTACATCCCCGGAACCGTCCGTGAGATCCCCGAGCTTACAAAGGGGGCAAAGATCAACCTTCCCGAGGCAGAGCTTGCACTCCTCCAGAACGGTATCGAGCGTCCCGATGAAAATATGAATGTCAACTATGCAACGCTCAATATCGGCGATGCGCTCGAGTTTGACTTTGGCGAGGAAAAGGAACTGAGCGAGCTCCGTCTCGTCTTCGACCCCGACTTCTCGCGCAAGTCGATCTCTCCCAACAAGAAGATGCGTGTCTTCGCGCAGAAGCTTATGACGGGCAAGGACTTCGTTCCCGTAAAGGTTGCGAACACCCTGGTCAAGTCCTTCCGCGTTCTTGCCGACGGCAAGGAGATCTTCGCTGAAACCGAGAACCACAACGCACTCAGAAAGATCAACCTCGGCGTAAAGGCGAAGAAACTTACCGTTATCTTTGACGAGACAAGAGGAATCGATAAGATCCATCTCTTCTCTGCGGACGTAAAGTGATCGGCTTCGCAGAAAATGAAAGGTAGATTTTCGCCGAAGCGAAAATCTCAATTATAGTAAAAACGCCTCGTCCTGTCGGATGAGGCGTTTTGATTTTACAGTTTTCCTTTTGCTTTAAGTACGTGTACGCGGTGGTGGCTGTAGACAATGGTTATGATCGAACCGACAGTAAGGATCGTCCATCCGATAAGCGCGATCAGCACGGGAAAATCCGATATCGCAAAGATCGGAAACACAGATACAAAAACGACCGCGAAAGATCTCAAGACCTTGATACGTGCCATCAGTTCCATCATAACAGCAAGAACGGCGTAAATTATCGCAAGCCTCTTTCCGTCGCCCGTGACGATCTCCTTAAAATCTTCCTTGAGGCAATATTTTCTGTCACCCATATTAAGCGAATAATCATCCATGCTCCTTCTTGCGTGCATTATATAAAACGCGATAAAATAGAAGAAGTAGACAGTAATGACCAAAGCAAGCGTGATAACACTCCTATCCTGCTCATCCTCAAATATCGCGCGGATAAGATTATTCGAGAGAAGAAAGAACAGAAAAGTTGCAATCGCGGTCTTTAACAGGTCGAAAATCAATTTAAGATAGGGGCTTTTTTCTTGTTTACTCATAACAGCATTCCTTTCTTGCGTTCATTTGACTGTATTATATCACTTCCCACCTGCTTTGTCAATAGCTATGAACACAATTCAGCGAAATGTACAAAACAACATACCTGATTTTGGTAATAATAACTATAAAAAGGAGCCGGCTCATTAAGACATATTTTACCGTTATTGGTGAGACTATTGTGCTTTTTTCTTTTAGAACACCCAAATGAGCCAACCCTTTTTTCTATAATGTAGATTTTCGCCTCGGCGAAAATCCACCTTCATTCGGCTTTAGCCGACTATCATTCCGCCGCAGGCGGATTATCATTCCGCCATAGGCGGATAGTTTCACTTCCTATAATATACATAATACGCAATTATCGTCCTCTCCACGCCCCCGTGCTCGAGGTCGGGACCGATAAGAACTACTCCGTCCTTGGAAAGCAGCTCACTTGCTCGTAGCTCGTCGATCTTGCAGCGGAAGAGGATGTCTGCGGAGGCAAAAACAATGAATTCGTCCTCGCGAATGGCAAGGCTTCCTTTTCTGCCGATAACCTCGTCAACGTTATTGATGCGCTCGGTTACGTATTTGATGTACTGACCCGCGATCCTCTCCGCCATCTCGCGGCGGAAACGGACGCTGTTCGGGTCCTTCGGCTTTGTCCAATGACCGATCACTTTACCCCAAAATCCCATTATTTTACCTCTCCTTTCATCCTTGCGATAAGGAACTCGCCATTTTTAAGCACGGGATTGCCGACGATGCGCTTGCCTGTGTAGAGATTGACTCCGCCCGCGGCTTCGACACGCAGAGGCTCGCCCATATTGACGGCGACCTTGACGTAATGCTTTTCTTCCTTATTATATCTTATAAACTCAAAATATCCGCCCTCCGCGCGAGTGATCTTAAACTCACCGCCGGCGAATATTTTCTCACCTCGACGAAGTGTGCCAAGCTTTTTGTAATGCTCGTTGATTTCCGTGTCGATCTTATGCCACGGGAAGGGATAGCGGCAGAATGGATCGCTCATGCCCTCCATACCCGCCTCGTCACCGTAATAAACGCACGGGAAGCCGAAGAGGGTGAACTGAAGCGCGGAGATCATACAGAGAAGCTTTGTGCCTCTTACGCGCTCCTCGGCGGTCAGGCGAAGCTTTTCCTGAACCGCATTGTAAGCGTATGAATTCTCGCGCACTTTGATGGGATTGCCGAGGATCGTCAGCACGCGCTCGGTGTCGTGCGTGCCGATAAGATTCATAAGGCTCGCCGAAACACTACGGGGATATGACGAATAAAGATCCGTCAGAGCCGCCGCGAGAGCGGAGGCGTCGCCAAATTCGGCATAGTCAAGAAGCGCCTTTCTTGTCGGATAATTCATAACGCTGTCAAGCTGTGCGCCTCTGAAATATGAACGGCGCTTGCCGTAAGCGATCTTGTCCGCCGCGTTTTCCCATACCTCACCGATAAGCACGCTTTCGGGGTTGACCGAATGAATTCTTTCGCGGAGCTCTTCAAGGAATCTGTCGGGGAGCTCGTCTGCAACGTCAAGACGCCAGCCGTCGATGCCCTCGCGCATATAATGCTCGGCAACGCCGTGTTCACCTGTAAAAAATTCACGACAAGAGTCGATATGAGTATTGAGTCTCGGCAGGATTCTGATGCCCCACCAACAAGTGTAATCGGGCGCGCCCTCCTTTTCGGGGGCGTGGAAATCATACCATTCGTGATAGGGCGAGCGTTCATCGCGCGCGGCGCAACCGTATCTGCCGTATTCGTCGAAATATCGGCTGTCGCTTCCCGTGTGGTTGAAAACACCGTCGAGGATGATCTTCATTCCTCTCGCGTGCGCGGCTTCGATGAGTGCCTCAAACGCCTCCTCGCCGCCGAATTCATCCGCGATCTTCAAGTAATCCGAGGTGTCGTATTTATGATTGCTGACGGCATCGAAGATCGGCGAGAGATAAAGTATATTCACACCGAGGGATTCGAGATAATCGAGCTTTTCGATAATTCCCCAAAGATTGCCGCCGAAGAAGTGGTTGTTCTTGACCTCCGCACCGCGGTATTCGGCATACTGCGGAACACCGTTTTCCCAATCGGGATCAAGAATGCTGCCGTCGCGGTAGCTCACCTTTCCCGCTCCTTTTGCAAATCTGTCAAGGAAGATATGGTACATAACTCCGCCGCCGAGCCACGAGGGCACGCGGTATTCGGGGCGATAGACGGTCAGCCGAAATTCGTTCCAATTCTTCGCCACAAGTTCAAAATCGACGTTATCCTTCGCGCTCGCGACAAGCTCTTCCCTGCCTCTGCGGAAAATATATGTATAGTAAAAAAGCCCCGACTCCGATCCACCGCAAAGCGCGGCTGTATCGAGGCTCAGCTTATATTCATCGTTTACGTAATCGGTCGAGATAAACTCGAAACCGAATCTTTGCACCGAATCGTCTTTTCCTTCATCGCTCGGGGCAAGAATATCTCTGCGAATGCAGAACTCGGCGCTTGTGACACCGAGGCTTCTCGGTATACGCGCCGTTATTTCGATAACGCTCCCCCTCGGGAAAGCGCCGAGTGCGGAAACGTCCTCGCCCCCGCACCGTTTTTCGATGCGGGGAGCGGGAGCATTTGCGGTTTGCATAAATTTTGCAAGCATATTTTACTTCTTGACCACGGGATTGATATGCCAAATATTCTCTGCGTAATCTCTTACCGCGCGGTCTGCGGCGAAGAAGCCGCCCTTTGCTATATTGATGAGTGAACGGCGAGTCCAATCCTCGCGGTTCAGATAGTCACGGTACATCTGCTCGTGGGACAGACGGTAGGAATCGAAGTCTGCAAGGCACATATAGGGGTCTGCAACTCCGTGACCTGCAAGCAGATATGATGCGATATCAGCGAAAGATTCGCCCGCAAAGCCTGCGTTCAGGCGGTCAACGATGCGGCGGAGCTTATCGTTTCTTGCATAGAAGAGAGCCGAATTGTAGCCCGCAAGCCAGAGGTCGTCAACCTCGCTTGACGTCATACCGAAGATGTAGATATTCTCGTTGCCGACAGCGGCAGCCATTTCAACGTTCGCGCCGTCAAGAGTACCGATGGTGAGCGCGCCGTTGAGCATCAGTTTCATACAGCCCGTACCGCTCGCCTCTTTACCTGCAAGCGAGATCTGCTGGCTGATCTCGGCAGCGGGAATAAGGCACTCTGCCGCGCTTACATTATAGTCCTCAAGGAAGAGAACGCGGAGCTTCTGGTTGACTCTGGGGTCTTTTTCGATCTCCTCACCGAGCTTGCAGATGAGCTGGATGATGCGCTTTGCCATCTGATAACCGGGAGCAGCCTTTGCACCAAAGATATAGGTTCTCGGATAGAAATCTGCATTGGGATTATCGCAGATATCGAGATAGTTGCCAATGATGTTGAGCACGTTGAGAAGCTGACGCTTATATTCGTGCAGACGCTTGATCTGAACGTCGAAAACCGAATGAGTATCGAGCGCCTTGCCTGTGCGGTTCTCCACGAATTTCGAGAACGCGATCTTGTTTTCGTGCTTGATGCCGCGAAGTCTGTCAAGAACGGCTGTATCGTTCTCGTACTTCATAAGATTTGCAAGCTCAACGGGATTCTTGCGGTAGCCCGTGCCGATGGTCTCGTCGAGGAGTGATGCAAGTCCGGGAGAGGAATAGCACATCCAACGGCGATGCGCGATACCGTTTGTTACGTTGGTAAAGCGCTCGGGGTACATCTGATAGAAATCCTTGAAAATTGTATCAACAAGGATCTGCGAATGGAGCTTTGATACACCGTTGATATGATGCGAGCCTACAACCGCAAGATTTGCCATTCTGACAGATCCGTTGCAAAGGATGCTCATATTTGTGATCTTTTGCCAGTTGCCGGGGAAACGGTCCCAAGCGGCGCGGCAGAAACGCTCGTTGATCTCCTTGATGATCATGTGGATACGTGGCAGACGGAAGCTGAAGAGGCTCTCGTTCCAAGTTTCAAGCGCCTCGGGCATTACCGTGTGGTTAGTGTAGGACATTGTGCGTGTCGTGATGTCCCAAGCCTGCTCCCAGGAGAAGCAATAATCGTCGATGAGTATTCTCATAAGCTCGGGCACGCAGAGCGCGGGATGGGTGTCGTTGATGTGGATGGCAACCTTATCGGCGAGGTTGTCGAGTCTGCCGTAAACTGCCATATGATCGCGGATAATGCTCTGGATGGATGCCGAGCAGAGGAAATACTGCTGTGTCAGACGGAGGAGCTTGCCCTCGGTGTGGTTATCCGAAGGATAGAGGACCTTCGAAATGATCTCCGCGGAGCTCGACTCCTCGACCGCGCGTGTATACTGTCCCTGCGTGAAGAGTCCCATATTGAAGGTGCGAACGTCGCGCGCCTTCCAAAGGCGCAGACGGTTAACGGCTTCACTGTCGCCGCCCGAGATCATCATGTCGTAAGGAACCGCTTCAACGTCCTCGGTGTCCTCATAAATGATCTCAAGCTTGTTCTCTCTCCATTCCTCACGGATCTTACCGCCAAGACGGACGGTGAAGACACGGTCGGTTCTCGGAACGAGCCATACCTCGCCGCCGGGGAGCCAATCGTCGGGGAGCTCGATCTGAAGACCGTCAATGATCTTCTGCTTGAAAAGACCGTATTCGTAGCAGATCGAGAAACCGCTTGCGGGGTAATCGAGCGAGGTCAACGAGTCCATAAAGCACGCCGCGAGTCTGCCGAGACCACCGTTGCCGAGACCTGCATCGGGCTCACACTCATAAAGATCGTCAAGGGCGAAGCCCATATCGGTCAGAGCCTTTTTGTATTCGTCCGAAAGACCGAGGTTGCAGAGATTTGTCTTGAGAGATCTGCCAAGCAGAAACTCCATGCACATATAATATACGCGCTTACCGCCCTGTTTGTTTGTTCTTGCCTTAAATTCGGAACGCTTTTCGGCAAGAATGTCCTTGACCGTCCACGCGACCGCTTTATACATCTGTTCCCTCGAAGCATCGGCGGCGGTGGTGCCGAAGAGTCGGGATAATTTTTGTTCGATATTTGCTTTGACTTCCTGTGTGCTGGGGTTAAAATTCACTTTTACTTCCTCCGGTAATGCTCTCCTATATATCACAGCAGATCACTGTAAAGTGCGATATATTTTTCTGCGGATGCCGCCCAGGAGAAATCTACTGTCATTATCTTTTCGACAAATGCTTTGCGCTTTTCGCCATTCTTCCAAAGCGCAACGGCGGCAAGTGTGCGCTCGTAAAGCTCACCCGCGGTGTATCCCGCAAAGGTAAAGCCGTTTCCGTGCATTTCGCCTTCCTTATCCTCCCAATAGGGCAGGATGGAATCGGCAAGTCCTCCCGTTTCACGGACAACGGGAATTGCGCCGTAGCGCGAAGCGATCATCTGCGAAAGTCCGCAAGGCTCGCTCTTTGAGGGCATCATAAAGATGTCGGCAGCAGCGTAGATGCGCTTTGAGAGGTCGCGGTCATAGGTGATGAGCGCGCGAACCTTTTCGGGGTATTCGGCTTCAAGCTGCTTGAAGAACTCCTCGTATTTTGCCTCACCCTTACCGAGAACAACAAGCTGTGCTCCGCTTTCGTCAAGGATACCGCGCATAACCTCGGCTACAATATCAAGTCCCTTGTGGGACGCTAGACGGGTGATGAGCGCGATGACGGGTGTTCCCTTCTCATCCGCAAGATTGAGGTCTGCGCGGAGTGCGGTGCGGCAAGCATCCTTACCGCCGCGGCGCTTTGCGCTGTAATGCTTTGCGATGACGGGATCGGTCCAGGGGTTATAGTAGGAGTAATCGATACCGTTGAGAATACCCGAAACTTTTGAGGCATTCGCGCGGAGAATGTGGTAAAGTCCGTGCGAATACTCGGGGGACATAATTTCATCGGCATATCTCGGGCTGACGGTAGTTACAGCCTCGGCGCACTCGATCGCGCCCTTCATCAGGTTGATGCAACCGTCATACTCAACAACGTCGCGATCTTCATTCGAAAGCGCGAAAACGTCGCCGAGAATATAGAAATCATACTTGCCCTGATACTCGATATTGTGGATGGTGAATACGCGGCGAATGCCTGCGTATCTTTCATCCTGCGAATACTTCTGACGAAGATAGATGACCGAGAGTGCAGCCTGCCAGTCGTGAGCGTGCAGGATATCGGGGAAAAATCCGATATGGGGCAGCATCTCGAGAACTGCGGTGCAGAAATATGCATATCTTTCGCCATCGTCGAACTGACCGTAAAGTCCCTCGCGGGCGAAATAATATTCATTGTCAATAAAGTAATAGGTTACTTTATCCTTCACGAGGCTGTAAACGCCGCAATACTGTCGGCGCCACGCGAGATACGCGGAAAACTCAGCCTCTTTTTTCATTTCGGCGCGATATTTCTCGCCGACGGCGGAATAAAGGGGCATAACGACTCTGACGTCGATTCCCTTTGCGGCAAGAGCCGTGGGAAGCGAGCCGAGAACGTCGCCAAGTCCGCCGGTAGCCGCAAAAGGCATAACCTCAGCGCCTACGAAAAGAATACTTTTTTTCATTTTATTCTCCAAATTTTTAATATTGAGAATCGACGGCGCTTGCGCAAAAATGGGTTGGGTCCCATTTTTAGTCGATTCGTGGCGCGAATAACCAAAACTATTGGTTAATGCTGTTGAAGTATTCGCGCCGTTATACCATAACACCCTTGCCGATGTAGAAGGGCATCGACTCGTGTCCCGAAAGATTGCGTCCGTCGCGGATGACGGTGTTCTTATCGGTGATAACGCAGTTGAGGTTTACGTTCTCGCCAACGTAGGTATCCTGAAGCAGGATCGAATTGCGGACGACTGTTCCCTTTCCGACCTTAACGCCTCTGAATACCACGCAATTTTCAACCTCGCCCTCGATCACGCAGCCGTCTGCAACGATCGAATTCGAGACCTTTGCACCCTTGCTGTAAGAGGTGGGTGCCGAGTTGCGAACCTTTGTGAACATGGGTCTTTCCGCGATCTCAAAGAGCTCTTCCCTTACCTCGGAATCAAGAAGCTTCATGGAAGTCTCGAAGTAGCCGGGGAGATTATTGATGAGCGAATAGAAGCCGTCGAAGCGGTATGCGCGGAAATCAGCCTTGCCGACATTCTTTGCGATGATATCGCGGAAGAAGCTGGTGTAGCCGTGAGCAGCCGCGTCGTTGAGAACGGTGATGAGATAACGGCGGGTGATGACCATAATATTGGTGCTGACGTTGAACGCGCCCTTGATATCCGAGCTGTATTCAGCCGCGTCGATGATCTTGTCGTTTTCGTCAAGGACGAGAACGGAATGGCGCTCTGCGTTATAGTTGCCACCCGAAACCCTCTTGGTAACAACGGTAATATCCGCGCCTGTCTCCTCGTGGCGCGCAAGCACCTTCGAGAGATCGATATTGCAGATAGTGTCGCAGTCGGAAAGAACGAGAACGTCCTCGGTGCATCTCGAAATGAAGTTGGTAACGCCGAGAAGCGCCTCAAGACGGGTGTTATAGAGCGAATTGGTCGCCTTTGCATCATACGCGGTGATGAAAGGAGGAAGGATCTTGATACCGCCCGAACGGCGAGCCAGATCCCAGTCCTTACCCGTTCCGATATGGTCGAGAAGTGACTGATAGTTATAGTGAGTGATGATTCCGACCTTCGAAATTCCCGAATTTACCATATTGGAAAGAGGGAAATCGATCAGTCTGTATCTGCCGCCGAAGGGCACGCTTGCCATTGTGCGCAGACGGGTAAGCTCGGGCAAACATTCATCGTGTATGTTCGAAAAAATAAGTCCTGCTGCTGTCATAATTAATTCCTCCTATTCAATTATTCGGGATCGACCATAGCGCCGGGCTCGATCACCGAGCCGTCTTCTACGGTTATATCGGCGCCGACAACGGCGATTTCGCCGCCCTTGGGTCCGCCGATCTTGGCACCCTTGCCGATCTGAACGCGTGCATCGATGATGGAATATTCAACGGTTGTGCCCTCAGCGATGGTCACGTCTTCCATAATTACCGAGTCGATGACCGATGCGCCCTCGCAAACGGTTACGCCGGGGCCGAGAACAGAGTTGCGCACCGTGCCGTAGATCTTGCAGCCCTCGGTAATGCTCGAGTTGTCAACAACGCCCTTTTCACCGACGTACTGAGGAGCACGGGCGAAATGGCGCGCGTAGATGCGCCACTTTTCATCGTTGAGCTTGAGCACAGGGTCGCCGCCGAGCATATCCATATTCGCTTCCCAAAGAGAAGAAATGGTTCCGACGTCCTTCCAATAGCCCTCGAAAGAATAGGCATACATCTTCTCCCCTGCGGCAAGCATTGCAGGAATGATGTTCTTACCGAAGTCATTGCTCGAGTTCTCGTCCGCCTCGTCGGCGATAAGATACTCGGCGAGTTTCTTCTTGTTGAAGATATAGATACCCATCGAAGCGCGGGTGGAGTCGGGATTCTTCGGCTTTTCCGAGAACTTCCAGATCTTGCCGTCCTCATAAGCACTCATAATGCCGAATCGGCTTGCTTCCTCAAGAGGCACGTCGATGCAGGCGATGGTGCAGTCCGCGCCGCGGCGCTTGTGGAACGCGAGCATTGCGGCATAGTCCATCTTGTAGATATGGTCGCCCGAGAGAATGAGAACGTAATCGGGATCATACTGATCGATGAACTGCAGATTCTGGTAAATAGCATTTGCGGTGCCCTTATACCAGTCCGCCTTTTCCTTGCCCTGATAGGGAGGCAGGATCTTTACGCCTCCGTAGGTACGGTCAAGGTCCCAGGGCAGACCGTTGCCGATGTAATCGTTGAGAAGAAGGGGTTGATACTGCGTAAGCACACCGACGGTATCAATACCCGAGTTTACGCAGTTTGAGAGAGTGAAATCGATGATGCGGTACTTTCCACCGAAGGAAACCGCGGGTTTTGCAAGGCGGGTGGTAAGCGCGTAAAGACGGCTGCCCTGTCCGCCCGCAAGGAGCATGGCTACACATTCTTTTTTCTTGAACATTGCTTTTTGTTCCTCCCTTTGGGATTTATATTAGCGACTTCGCAAGTCGAATTGGGTACTTCGCGTTTGATTTCTCTTTCGAGTTTGAAAATATGGGCTGCGTGGGGTGCGATCCTGATCGAAAGCGACTCTTCCCTGCCGTGCATCGGCATCTCTTCGCTTCTCAGAACGCCTTCGTGAACGACTCCGCCGCCACCGTATTCAAGTCTGTCGGAGGAAAACACCTCGCGCCATTCGCC
Source organism: Eubacteriales bacterium (assembly GCA_045541375.1). Classification (GTDB taxonomy): domain Bacteria; phylum Bacillota; class Clostridia; order Oscillospirales; family CAG-272; genus CAG-390. The sequence goes on from JAZQJB010000146.1 coordinate 22,285, forward strand.
GGGGACGGGTACTCCGATGCGGTATTCGGGGAAATAAACGGGGCTGAAATTGATGACTGCAAGCAGTCTGCCCTCTCCGTCAGAACGGGAAAGCACTATGATATTCTGGTCAGCATTGTCGGCGTCGATCCACTCAAAGCCATCCCAGCCGAGATCGCGTTTCCAAAGCTCTGGGGACGAAAGATAGAGATGATTGAGATCGGATGTGAAACGCTGAAATTTCGCGTGCATCTCGTAATCGAACATAAACCATTCAAGGCTCTCCTCATAAGCCCACTCACGGAAGGGGGCGTATTCAGTTCCCATAAACAAGAGCTTCTTTCCCGGATGCATCATCATCCAGCAAAGCCCGCCGCGTGCGCCCGCGAATTTGTTCCAATAGTCACCGGGGTGACGATCGAGATAGGACTTTTTGCCGTGAACGACCTCATCGTGCGAGATCGGGAGCATATACTTCTCGCCGAAGGAATAAAGGAGCGAGAAGGTGAGCTTGTCGTGGTGGTATTTACGGAAGATGGGCTCTGTCTCGGCATAGGAAAGGTTGTCATTCATCCAACCCATATTCCACTTGTAGGTGAATCCGAGAGCATCTTCGCCCTCGCCCGTAATATCGATCTGTGCCGCAGACTCCTCCGCTATCATCATAAGCGCGGGATATGCGCCCGCAAGATGCGCGTTCAGCTTCTTGAAAAACGCGATCGCCTCAAGACAGCGGTTATCGCCGTAAACATTCGGGATCCACTCGTCGGGGCGTCTGTCGTAATCAAGATAGAGCATAGAGGCAACCGCATCGACGCGCAATCCGTCAACGTGAAAGACCTCTGCCCAATAGGTCGCATTTGAAACAAGGAAGGACTGAACCTCGGGGCGGCCGACGTCAAAGCGTCTTGTTCCCCAGCCTGCGTGCTCGATGCGATCGTATCCCTGATACTCATAAAGAGGTTGTCCGTCGAATTCGTAAAGTCCGTGGGCATCCTTCGGGAAATGAGCGGGGACCCAGTCGAGAATTATACCAATTCCCGCTTGATGCGCGGCATCAACGAATGCGCAAAAATCCTCGGGCGTGCCGTAGCGCGATGTGGGGGCATAATAGCCCGTCACCTGATAGCCCCAAGAGCCGTCAAAGGGATGCTCAGCTATCGGCATAAGCTCGATGTGCGTATATCCCATCCGCTTAGCGTATGGTATCAGCTCGTCCGCAAGTTCGGCATAAGAATAGTAAGAATTATCCTCGTGACGCTTCCATGATCCAAGATGGACCTCATAGATGTTTATCGGTCTGTCATACTTTCTGGCGTATGGGCGGAAGGACATCCACCCATCGTCATTCCATTCGTATGAATACGCGCTGCTGTCAATGACGGATGCGGTTTCGGGCGGACACTCGGCATAGGGAGCATAAGGGTCTGCCTTCATCAGCTCCCTGCCGTCGGCTGTGTGAATACGGAATTTGTAGCGAGTTCCGCGGGGGAATATATCGGTGAATATCTCCCATATACCGCCCTCGGTGATGCGAGTCATCGGAATCCCCGCGCCCCAGGAATCGAAATCTCCGCAGAGAAAAACGGCAGTGGCATTGGGCGCCCATACGCGGAAGGACATCTTCTCATTCTCTATATGCGGGCCGAAATATTCGTATGCCTTGTAATTCGTTCCCTGATGAAAATAATAAGCTGCAAGCTCGCCCGCCATAGCACTTCCCCTTCCGTTTTTCGTCCATATTTTGTAATATAAATATATATATTATATTATACAACATAATTGACCGCAAAGTCAACCCTCTTGGATTTATTATATTATAAAAATCCACAAATTATTCCGAATTTTACACTAAAAAAGCGCCGTTCCGAAATCTGAACGGCGCTTGATTTTTCTTATTGTTTGTTTTTGTAAAAAGCAAGAAGCTTTTGTCTTGTAACGATGCCGATGAAGGCTCCGCTGTCGTCGGTGACGGGGAGAAAGTTATGCGACATAAGCTGCTCGACGATCTCGCTTGCCTGTGCAGTGATCTTCAGCGGAGGATTGCGGTCGGGCTTTAGTATATCGACAATATGAAGATCTTCACAGTCCTCTATGCTCGCGCCGCCGATGTCAACGATATGCCAAAGGAAATCGCCCTCGCTGAGTGTACCGACGTATCTTCCCTGCTTATCGAGCACGGGGATAGCGGTGTAGCCGTGATAGCGCATCTTTTCAAGGCCTTGGCGGAAGGTATCATCGGTCTCAAGAAATGCAGTCTGACTTTTAGGTGTCAGGAAGAAAGCCACGTTCATATCAAGCCGCCTTCTTGCCGAGCGATGCGATCATATCGACTATCGCCTGAGCGTCCTCGAGAGTAACGAGCTGATCGGCTCTGCCGTTGAAGTTCACGAGGCAATAATTCTGACTGTATCTTTCGATGATCATATCAAGCTTCGGTGCTGCCCCCGCATTGAATGCGATCTCTACCGCAAACATTTCCGCGGGTTCGACCAAAGAGGAATCATCGGAGAAATACTCAACGTTCGACTTTGCGGTGAGGTTTTCAAGCGCCTTGACAAGCGCCGAGATTGCCTCAGCATCGTCGCTTGCAGAGGAAGTGAACGAGGTTTTGCCGTCTGTGGTCTTGACGTTGACGGTAACGGCATCCGCACCCGAGGTAAACGTCATCGAATCAACGAATTCATAGTTCGGCAACCATACCTCATCGGGCAGAATTTGTGCGCGCGTTGATGAAAGAAGAGATGTCCATTCATCGGACAAGCCGAGGAGATATACGAGCTTTGAATCTGCGGTGTGAGCATAGATCTTGCCGTCCTCGGTCTGCGAGCCGAGATAAATGACGTATTCCTGCTTCTGAAGCACGTCGGTCTCGCCCTCGGCGGCATTATAAGAAATAACGATCTTATGAGTATCCGAGAAACCGTAGTTGCCGTCGGAATAGTCGAGTCCGACGCATTCATCAAACGAAAGTCCCGTGACGAGCGAAGCAAGAGTATCCGCAACAACACCGTCGACAGGATATCCCGGCGCAACAAACGACGAAGAAGAAATAGACTTATGATCTATGTTGTAGTACCATTCGTATCTGTCGGTGTATTCGCTTGGTTTGCCCGAAGGATGATAGCTGAAAATGGTGTAAAACTCATCGATCCGGGGGTAATATTCTACCCTGAGTATCTTCGCTTCGGTAATCACGGGAGGAGTTTCCTCGAGAACGAAATCATAGATCTCAAGCTCGAGTGAGTCCTTCACCGCAGCATCGACCATATAGACCGTTGTCGGCGCGGAGGCTTCGGAAATGTAATAAAGATTGTTGAAGGAGTTGAGCTTTCCGAAGAGAAATTCCTTCGAAGACGAATCCGAAAAGATGAACTTCACCTTCATTGAGGGATCGTCAAGCCCATATTCGGCAAGCTCTTCTGCAGTGACACCTTCGAGCTTATACTTGGATCTTGCGTCATTGAGCGCAGTAACGACGGTCGCAAAAGCCATATTGTCAAGCGGAACATCTCCGTTTTCGCTCCAATCCCATTCGGTTGCCTGGTCGTTGAGGGTGAAGTTCAAGGAGCCTTCCCCGTGAGTCAGTTCAAGCCCGACAAGCAGGGTATGGTCTATTGTTGCAACTGCGAATGTTTCCTCGCCCGAGGTATCCTCGGGGGTGTCCTCGCTCCACATCGGGCTCGCCACAAGGTAGACGATAACGAGCAGAACGAGAACGAGCAACATAATAATTATTGATTTTAACTTTTTCATTTTTCTGATTATCTGCGGCGGCGCCAGAGCCAATATGCGACTCCTCCGCCAAGGACCGCGCCGGGAATGATGAAGATGAGAATGCTTCCCCAGATATTTGCGTCGATCGCGGTGGTGGTGATGGTGGGCTCGGAAAGCTCGATACCGGGGATCTCGGGCAGCGACGAGGTATAGTTACCCGTCAGCCAAGCGCTTGCGGTATAGAAAGCATAGAAGTTACCGCCGTTGGTGCGGCTGATAAGGCTTTCGTTGAGAAGCTCGCCCGAAGCGATCCAAAGCAGCTTGCCGCCCTCGCTCTTTTCCGCAACGACAGCAAGATTCTTTGCGGAAGCCTCGCCCTTCGCGCCCGAAACTACGGAATACGCTTTATCCGAGGTGGTAAAGAGAGGAGTTACGGTCACGCCATTCACTTCTGTCGAAAGGATTGCGTGAGCATTTGCTACAAGCACGGGATAGCCCTGCTGTGCAATAAAGGAAACAGACTCGTGAGAAGAAGATACAGTGGGATAGATATATCCGGGAACGTCGGGGTAGTGAGCGTTCGCATCACCCTCGTTGACAGTTCCCGCTTCAGCGGAAAGTCCGAATTCGGATGCGAGTGAACCAAGGTTCTTGAAGGAATCCGCACCCGCAGATGTGATGAGAAGCAGATTTCCGCCCTTTGCAAGATAGTTCGAAACGGTTGCAGCCTCGACCGAAGTGAGATCCGACGTGGGATTGTTGACAACAAGGCAGGTGCAATCCTCGGGGATCGGCTCGCCGAGAGCGACGTTGATAACGTCATACTTCATGCCGTAAGCATCGAGATTCTTTGAAACGATCTCGGGGAATTCAGCCTCGCCGTGACCGCTCAGAAGATACATCGAGGGGATCGACTCTGCGGTAACGTACTCAACTCCGAGAGTGAGAACGCTGTCGAAATACTGAACGGGTGTGAAGGTATAGCCATAATAGGACTCATACATCGCGCCGTAGCTTGCGTACTCGTCATAAGGCATCGAATAATTGAGCTCGGCGTTGTAGAAAAGGATGAAATCATAGTAATCAATGACCTTGAATCTCTTTTCGCTTTCGATGATAAGGCTGTTTTCGTTCAGCGATTCGGTCTGATACTGCTCAAGGAAGGAGGGATCGCGCGCGGGATCTACTCTCTTGACCGTGAAATTCGGATTCATCGAGGTGTATCTTTCAACAAAGGTCTCAAGATCGGTATCCTCATATCCGTCGGTGCAGATATAGTAAACGGTGACCTTTTCCTTGATACCAGAAATGAAGCTCTGGCTTGTGCCCGAGATGTCGAATTTGCCCGTGCCGCTTGTGTCGATCATTGTAATCTTCGAAGGAAGCGAGCCGACGATCATATTGACGATAATGAGCACGGCAAGAAGAATAAGCGACATTATAACCGCATAGGTGCCGCTCTTTCCGCGTCTGTCAAAGAGGGGCTTTTTATTTGTATTCTTATTCATAACAGCACCTCCGTATCAGCTCCAACGGCGCTTGTCGAAGGACTGCACCGTCAGGAAAATGAAGAAAATTGCAAAGGAAATATAATACACGATCGCTCCGACGTCAAAAATGCCGCCGAGGAAGCTATAGAATCTGTCAAAGAGAGCAAGGTATTCAAGCGTCTTCGGGAAGAGTGATGCAAATGCCTCGGAATTGATGATGTAAGCAACCGCAAGCGGGATCACGGTCACGCATCCGACGATCGAGGTGATGACGTAGTTTCTTGTGAGGAGATATACGATCGCGGTCAAAATAACGGCAAGTACCGCAAAACCGATCAGGGAAGCGATCGCCGAAGCGGGGATCATACCGACGAGCGAGCCGAGAAGGTAGAGTCCGAGTGAGGAAGCGATACCGAGAATAGCCGCAATGAGCTGGTTCTCCGTCAGCGAGGAAACGAACGTGCAAACTGCGATGAGTGCCGCACCGAGAAGGAAGAATCCGAGAAGCGCGCCGTAAGCGGATGCGAAATTGACTTCACCAAACATACCGAGAATAATGGGAGTTGCGCCCATGCCGATGCAAGCCACGCCCCAAACGGCAAGCATTGCGAAATATTTGCCGAGAACGACCTCGGTCGAGCTTACGGGAAGCGAATAAAGGAGCATATCTGTCTTTGCGCGTCTGTCCTCCGACATCGAGCGCATTGTGAGAATTGGAACGATGAGCATCAGCACGGTGACAAGGTTGCTCAGCGCATATTCATACGCCGCATACTGACCGATAAGGTTGAGCGCTGTTGCAAAGATTCCCGAAAAGAGCCAAAGCACGCCGATAAAGACGTAGCCCGACATATTGATAAAATAGGATTTGAATTCACGTTTGAAAATAGCAATCATTATTCGTCATCCTCCTCATCATCGGAAGAACTGAAGAGAGGCTTGTAGTCGTCCTCTTCCTTTGCCTTAGGCTTTTCTTCCTCGATCTCTTCTTCCTCTTCGGGCTCGGCGATGTATGCGTTGCGCTCGTCGGAGCCGTAAGCAAGCCCAAGGAAGATGTCCTCAAGGGTGGTCTCATTCGTGTGTATATCAAGAAGGGGCATTTTTGCAGACGCAAAGGCATTAAAGATAGCCTCGCGGATATCCGCGCCCTCTTCTGCGATAACAGACGCGCTGACAATGCCGCAGTTTTCGGAATACTCGGCGGATGCAACACCGGGAACTGAAGAGATCAGCTTTTCAGCTCTTGCCTTGTCGCCCTTGATCTTGAGTGTGAGGGCATTGTTGCGGCTTGCGCTTGCCTCGAGATTTTCAAGCGTATCATTTGCAACGATGTTTCCGTGCGAGATAATGATAACGTGGTCGCAGACCGCGCTGATCTCGGCAAGGATATGGCTCGAGATGATAACCGTCTTGAGTCTGCCGAGCTTGCGGATGAGGTTTCTGATCTCGATGATCTGCGCGGGGTCAAGACCTACCGTGGGCTCGTCGAGGATGATAACGTCGGGCTCGCCGATCATTGCTTGCGCGATACCGACACGCTGACGGTAACCCTTTGAGAGATTGCGGATAAGGCGGTTTCGCACGTCGTAGATCTGCGTAAGCTGCATAACTTCCTTGACGTGGCGAAGGCTCTTTTCAAAAGGCACGCCCTTTGCCTCGGCGACGAACATCAGATACTCGCGGGGAGTCATCTCGCCGTAAACGGGAGGCTGCTCGGGGAGATAGCCGATGTGGCGCTTTGCCTCGATGGGTTCATCGAAAATATCATGACCGTCAACCTTGACCTCGCCCGAGGTAGCGGCAAGACAGCCCGTGAGTATGTTCATAGTGGTCGATTTGCCCGCACCGTTCGGACCGAGCAGACCGTATATCTTTCCGGGCTTGATATCGAAAGATATATTGTTAACGGCAAGGTGATTGCCGTACTTTTTAGTTAGATTTCTGACCTTGATCAAAATTCGTAACCTCCTTGTAAATTATACCAACATATAGAATACCATTAATCTGTGTCGTGAGGATGATGTATTTTTGAAAAATTTATGATTAGTAAAAGAAAGGGGGCAAAATGCTCCCTTTCTTCATGCAAAAGTTATTCTTCCCCTCTCGCGAGGACTTTGAGCGTCGAATCTTTTCCGAGCTTTTCATACGATGCCCGCTTGATCCTTCCTATAACTATATCGCCGTTGCCCGCAATCGAAATGTGAGCCTCGCCGACTGTAAGTTTCGGAGCGTCGAATTCGCCCGAGCCGTTCACTTTGAGCTTCAAAGTATCAACCTCGCCTCCGCATTCAACGTCACCCGAACCGGCGATGCCGACGTTCATCTCGTCGCCCTTTACCTCACTTGCACGAACACTTCCGCTGCCGGCAATATTTATCAAAGGAGCGCAAAGCAGATCTGCTTGAATGTCACCCGAACCGCTGATTGAAATATTGGACCCGAATGCCACCTCTCCTACTTTGACGGAGCCACTGCCCATTATTCTGCAATCCATTCGGTTGCAGTCGAACGCCGTGACGTTGCCGCTTCCCGAAATCGAAATTTCAAGAATACCACAGCTCGGTTCTATTTTGCAATTTGCCGATCCGCCGACAGAGATCTTAAACACGCTTCCCCTCTCTGCGGGAAGATATACGGTAAGCGAATTTCTCGAACGGCTGCCGCTTTCGGAATCGGACTTCTTGAACGATATTTCAAGCGTATCACCTACTACCGCCGCGTTCAGCCTTGAAATGAATCTCGAATTACCGCTCGCCTCGAGTCTGCCCTTTCCGTTCTCGGAATGCTTTATGCGAAATTCGCAAAACATCGAAAGCTTCGCGGTAACCGATGTAAAATCGGCAAGGTCAAGAGCCGTCTCGGTCTTACCGCCGACGTAGATCTCGTCGGATTCTTCAGCCTCATAAAACCTTATCTCACCCAAGCCAACGTTGACTGCACTTCCGTTTTCGCAATCGGCGCGGCTTCCGTCGGTGAAATAGACGATCGGCTTGTCCTTATCTATCCGCTCGGGGGATTTGGAGGAATAGCAGGCGCGGTTGCCATGTGAAAATATGTAATTCAGCCCGTCCTTTTTCGGCGGGAAAGGTACCACTTTTTCCGGATCGCTCTCAACACCGAAAAGGCTCTCGATCGGTATACCCAGCACCTCCGCGATCTCGGGGAAAAGTGTGACGTCGGGATAGCCGAGTCCGTTCTCCCATTTTGAGACCGCCTGCGGAGTGATGCCGAGCTTGCCTGCGAACGCTTCCTGAGTCATTCCCGCACGGCGGCGTGCCTCGAGGACTATCGTTCCGAAATTCTCTATTCCTGCCATTTTTGACCTCCACAAATAACTTGTTAGCATAATTATATAACAAAATGTGCCAAAAGTCAATCATCGCGCAGTTTAGAAAATCGGTATTTTTTCGTCTGTGACGATCATTTTTCCTCGTTTTACACAACCGTCGGTTAAGCATTGGCATCTTAACAATTATCATCTTGATTTTTGCCAAGAAGTATGATATAATGTATGCAATAAATATCCGGAGGTCATCAAAATGACGAAACAGGAACTTCTTAAATATGCTGACCACACTCTTCTCGCGCCCACGGCGACCGAGGAGCAGATCAAGGTCATCTGCGACGATGCCATCAAATACGAGACCGCATCCGTCTGCATTCCCGCATCATACATCGCTTTCGCCCGCGACTACACCGATGGCAAGCTCAATCTTTGCACCGTTATCGGCTTCCCTCTCGGCTACAGCACCACGGCGGTTAAGTGTGTCGAAGCTCGTGACGCCATTGCAAACGGAGCAAATGAGATCGATATGGTTGCAAACATCTGCAACATCAAAAACGGCAAATTCGACCTTGTCGAAGAGGACATCCGCGAGGTCAAAAAGGCTTGCGGCGACAAGATCCTCAAAGTAATCATCGAGACCTGCCTCCTCACAGACGAGGAAAAGATCAAGATGTGCAAGATCGTCGGTGCGGCGGGCGCGGACTACATCAAGACCTCCACGGGCTTCTCCACCGGCGGCGCGACACGCGAGGACATCGCTCTCTTTGCCGCAAACGTACCCGAAGGGCTCAAGATCAAGGCTGCAGGCGGAATCCGCTCCTTTGAGGATGCCGAAGCATTCGTGAACCTCGGTGCAAGCCGTCTTGGCACAAGCGCACTCGTCAAGCTTATGAAGGCTGAAGAAGTCAAGGGATACTGATGAACAACTACATAGGCGAATTCAAAAAATTCATCAACCGCGGCAACGTGGTCGATATGTCGGTCGGTGTCATTGTCGGTAGTGCCTTTACCGCCATCGTCACCGCGATGAGCAACAATATCTTAAAGCCGATAGTCAACTTCTTTCTGGCTACGCTCTTTGACGCCGATTCGCTCCATGAATTATACACCTATCTCAAAACCGCATATACAGATATTCTCGACGAAGAAGGCAATGTGATCGGTCAGGAGATCGACCTTGCGCAGTCCATATATATCGACTGGGGCGCTTTCATAAACGCAGTCATCAATTTCTTTCTGATCGCGATCGTTCTCTTCACTATTGTCAAGTTCATAAACAAGGTGAGAGCCGAGCAAAAGGAATTTGCCGAAAAAATGGCAGAGAAAACGCTTGACCGCAAGGAAAGAAAAGAGCTCAAAGAGCACGGCGTAAGCATCCGCGATAAGGCAGCAGTCGAGGCATATTTTGCCGAAAAGAAGCGCCTTGCCGATGAAGCAGCAGCGAAAGCCAAAGCCGAGGAGGAAGAAAAGGCACGCATCGAGCGTGAAAAGAATCCCACGGCTGAGGATCTTCTCAAAAAAATACTCGAAGTTATCAGCAAATAATCATTTCGGATGTCCTTTTCGGGCATCCGATTTTTCATGCGCTTTTTGAACAAAGCGATCGTTTTTCACTCTTTTCTGTTTGTGAAATCTGCCCATTTTACAAAAAGTTTACCAAAACCATTGACAAAAGCCGAGTTTTCGTGTATAATTATGCGTGTGAATAGGTATGATTTGGTTTAACCATCGGTTAGCCGTTGCTAATTCACAAATCTTCTAAACGAATTTACGGTGGAACAAATGACGCTCTGGGAAGCTATCGAAGGCAAGGAATATATCATCAAAGAGATCAACACGGACGACGAAGAGCTCAACGCTTTTCTCTTCTCCCTCGGTTGCTACAGTGGTGAAGCGATCACAGTGGTATCCCGCAGAAAAAAAGGCTGCACCGTTTCCATCAAGGACGCAAGATACAGCATAGATCATCAGTTGGCAGAAGCTATTCTGATCTGACAAAAATCGGGAATGGCTATCTGCCCATTCTCACGGCTTGCAGTTAGCCGTCGCTAACTGTGTTGAATAAGTAAAATATTTATTTACATAAGGAGGTAATTCTTTATGAGAATTGCTTTGACCGGAAACCCAAACTCGGGCAAGACAACGATGTTTAATGCCCTTACAGGCAGAAACGAAAAGGTAGGTAACTGGGCAGGCGTTACCGTTGACAAAAAGGAACACGCTATCAAAAAATCCTACTATTCTGGCGAGGAGCAGCTCATTGCCGTCGACCTTCCCGGAGCTTACTCGATGTCTCCCTTCACAAGCGAGGAAAGCATTACCAGCGCATACGTAAAGAACGAGAATCCCGACGCGATCATCAATATCGTTGACGCGACCAATCTCAGCCGAAGCCTCTTCTTTACCACCCAGCTCCTCGAGCTCGGCATTCCCGTTGTCGTTGCCCTCAACAAGAGCGACATCAATAAAAAGAAGAAGACCGACATCGACACAGACAAGCTTTCGGCAAAGCTCGGATGTCCCGTTGTAAACACCACCGCTACTTCCGCTGACGGTCTGAAAGCAGTCATCGAAGCCGTTGCCTCAAAGGTTGGCAAGCCTCAGCCGGCTCCTTATGTTCAGAAGGATATCGATCTCACCGACAAAAAGGCAGTTGAAGCAGAAGACCGCAAGCGCTTCGACTTTGTAAACAAGATCGTCAAAGACGTTGAAAAGAGAAAGATACTGACAAAAGATAAGAATATCGGCGACAAGATCGACTCGATCCTCACCAACAAGTGGCTCGGTATTCCGATCTTTGCGGTCGTAATGTTCCTCGTATTCCAGATCTCCCAGGCTTGGGTCGGTCCCCTTATCGCGGACGGCTACGTCAATGAAGAAACAGGCGAGCAGGTCTTCCCCGGTCTTGTCACACTCATTGAAATGTTCGGCGAGTGGGTCGGCGGACTTATGGAAGGCGCATCGCCCATCCTTGTTGCCCTTGTGGTTGACGGCATCATTGGCGGCGTAGGCGCTGTTGTCGGCTTCCTTCCCCTTGTAATGGTAATGTACTTCCTCATTGCTCTGCTCGAGGACTGCGGATACATGGCTCGCGTATCTGTCGTTCTTGACCCCATTTTCAAGAAGGTAGGCCTTTCGGGCAAGTCTGTTATTCCCTTCGTAATCGGTATCGGATGCGCTATCCCCGGCGTTATGGCTTGCCGTACAATCCGTAACGAGCGCGAACGCCGCGCTACCGCAATGCTCGCTCCCTTTATGCCCTGCGGCGCGAAGATCCCCGTGATCTCTCTCTTTGCCGGCGCATTCTTCGATAATGCAGGCTGGGTAAGCTGGCTTATGTACCTTTCGGGTATCGTTATCATCTTCCTTGCCGCTCTTATAATCAACGGCATCACCGGATATAAGGCAAAGAAGTCCTATTTCATCATTGAGCTTCCCGAATATAAAGCCCCATCCCTTCTCCGTGCTCTCGGCTCTATGCTTGACCGCGGATGGGCATACATAGTTAAGGCAGCAACCATCATTCTTCTTTGTAACACAGCGGTTCAGATCATGCAGTCCTTCACATGGTCCTTCACCGAGGCTGAAAGCGCAGATGCATCGATCCTCGCTTCCATTGCAGGTCCCTTCGCATACCTCATCGTTCCCGTTGTCGGAGTTCTCTCCTGGCAGCTTGCTGCTGCGGCAGTTACCGGATTTATCGCCAAGGAAAACGTCGTTGGTACCCTTGCAGTTTGCTTTGTGGGGCTTGAAAACCTCATCAATGTTGACGAGCTCGCTCTTATGGAAGGTGCAGGCGCGGAGGCTGCGGGAATCATTGCCATCACCAAAGCGGCAGCTCTCGCTTACCTGATGTTCAACCTCTTCACCCCTCCCTGCTTTGCCGCAATCGGTGCAATGAACTCCGAGATGAAGAGCGCAAAGTGGCTCTGGGGCGGAATCGGACTCCAGCTCTGCGTGGGCTTCACCGTCGGCTACCTCGTCAACACGATAGGCACTCTCATCACCGCACCCGCTTCCCTTAATATCGGCGGTGCGATCGGAGGAGCTGTCGCAATTGCGATCATGGCTGTCATCATCGGTTCTCTCATCGCAAGATCCAATAAAAAACTAAAGGCATAAGATATGGAAACTGTAACAAACATCATCGTCATTCTGATCGTAGCCGCCGTCATCGGCGCGATATGCTTCTACCTTTGCAGGCAGAAGAAGCGCGGCGTGACTTGCATCGGCTGTCCCTATGCCGAACAATGTGCAAAAAGACATAACGGCGGATGCGGCGGATGTAATACGGTTGAAAATGACAACGAAATATAATAACAATTCCCCTTGCGGCATTGCCGCAAGGGGAATTGTTTAGCAAGATTTGAAATTATAAATCGGTTTGATTATCTCTTCAACGGACACGCTGTCGCCGAGAAATTCAAGGATCCTTTCGGGAGCCTTGTACGCCATAGGGCATTCGTCAAGTGAACCGATCTGCGCCGTTGTCGTATAGATACCCGACATTTCCTTTTGGAACTCCTCAACGGTAAAGGCGTATTTCGCCTCGGTGCGGTTGCAGGCTCTGCCCGCGCCGTGAGGTGCGGAAAAATTCCACTCGGAATTGCCGAGTCCCACGCCGAGAACAGCTCCGTCGCGCATATTGAGCGGAATTATCACGCGCTCGCCCATACGAGCCGAGATCGCGCCCTTTCGCAGTATCATACGTTCCGTGTCGATATAATTGTGGATGCAGGAAAAGCGATCCTTTACGGTCAAACCCATCGCATCGCATATCAGTTTTGCGATAGTTCTTCTGTTGAGATCCGCAAATGCCGTCACTATGCTCAGATCGTGCAGATACTGCCGAAAAAGCTCGCCTTCAAGGATAGCCTCCTCGCGTTTTACCTTCGGTTGTTCCCGCTTAGGTGAGCGGAATCCTTCTTCTCTGCTCTCATAATAGCTTCGCTTGGTCTGCTTACGCGCCTTTTTGCATTGATAGCGATAGGCTTGATCCATATGATAAAGCGCAACGTCGCTTCCGAGTTGCCTTGACCCCGAATGGATAACGAGCATCAGTCCACCGTCCGAAAGACGGTCAAGCTCAATAAAATGGTTTCCACCGCCGAGGGTACCAAGGCTGCGAATGGCGCGCGCTTTATCCACGTGTTCCTTGCAATAAAGCTCACCGAGATCAAATTCAGCTTGCGGTGCATCATGGATCTTCGCACCGCTGGGGATCAGGGAATGCACAGCTTCGTCGAGTTTGACGAGGTCGATATCACTCTCTCCGAGCAATACCGCCTCCATACCGCAGCCGATGTCAACGCCCACAAGCGCTGGACTTACCCTACCCGAGAGTGTCATTGTTGTGCCGACCGCCACGTTTCTTCCCGAATGTGTGTCGGGCATGATTCGGATCTTGCTGTCGGCATAAGCCTCCTCGCGCAAGAGCGAGGAAATTTGTGTTTTGGTTTGTTTATCGATCTTATCCGCAAATACGAGTGCGGAGTTTCTCTTTCCTTTCAGTTCGATCATTATATCTCCTATTTAATTGTGATTGAGTCAGTTTTTCTGTAAAAATAAATATCGCAGACATAATAATCAACTCCTTTTGCAGTTTTATCAATTGTAGTATAGCACAAAATAAAGAACTTGTCAATACATTTCATCCCCAATCTTGACAACTTCTCCGAAATATGATAATATAGTATTACAATAAAAACGAAAGAGGTGCGCTAATGAAAAAGATATTTATCTGTCTTTTGAGCATAATTATGCTTATCTCGACACTTCCTTTTGTGACTGCGGCGGCTTCGGGCACTCCTATATCGACCGCGGATGAATTTATGGCTATGTCGCCGACGGGGGAATATTATCTCGCCGCGGATATTACTTTGAAATCGACCTATCGAAAGACTTTTGAGGGCAGACTTGACGGAAACGGCAAGACCTTGACGATTTCCGCGCCCATATTCGATGATTTTTCGGGCAAGGTTGAAAATCTCACCATCGAAGGCAAAGTTGTTGCCACGGATGAAGACGCTTCTGCATTCGCGCTGACCTCATCGAAGGGATTTGAAGCGGTAAACTGCACAAACAACGCAAAAGTCACGGTTATGGGCTACGCCAAATACGTATCGGGCTTCGTCGGTACTTGCGAGGGCGCTGCCGTAAAGTTCACAAACTGTGTCAACAACGGCGCGATATTTCTTGATTCGACCGCCGACGAAAAGCAATGCGTGGGCGGATTCGGTTCGATCATCGACACAGTCATAATGAACGGCTGTACCAACAACGGTAACGTTTATTTGAAAGGCAGCAGAGGAATTGCAGGAGGTTTTGTCGCAAGAGTTGCGCTGAATGCGGGTGACAACTGCCTTGAAATTTACAACTCGACCAACAACGGAAATATCACGGTTGAGGACACATATATTGCCGCGGATGGCACGCAAGGCACCGGAGCTGCCGATGCGGGCGGAATTGTCGGTTATGTCGGTGTAAAAGGAAACAGCGCCGTTTACAAAATATGGGGCTGCACCAACAACGGCGACATCGACGCGCTCTACCGCGCGGGCGGACTTGTCGGGTATTGCTACGCCTCGGGATACAATGCATATATTGATATACAATTCTGTATCAATACGGGCGA
Organism: Eubacteriales bacterium; assembly: GCA_045541375.1. Lineage (GTDB taxonomy): Bacteria > Bacillota > Clostridia > Oscillospirales > CAG-272 > CAG-390. The sequence goes on from JAZQJB010000146.1 coordinate 37,391, forward strand.
CGTGACCTACGGACGCACACAGGCACCTGACGGAACGTTATTCTATGATTATGCGTCAGGTCTGGTGGCATATACGAACTCTGTCGGAACGACGATAAAATACTCGATCGATATTGGAAAGGTCACCTTGAGAAACGGAGCGATCACCCAAAACACAGATATGTTTTTCGTCGGTGCAAGTTCTGCGGATATTACTCAATACGATCTTGCGGGTGTCTATATCCTTAATATTGATATAGATCCGAGTACTTATATTCCCCAAATGCCGCCCGCTTCAAGTACGATCTATCACGAACCCGTTTTCTCTGATAAGCTTTACAAAACCACTCTCGAGGACATCGCCTCGGGCAAGGTTGCTTATGAAATAAACCTCGCCGCAAAAAATGATGATTACAGCGATTCGACATTTGCATTTTATCAAAAGATAGGCGAGGACGCGCTTCCCTCGGTTGACAAAAGTCGTGGTTTGGTAGTCTTGTCGGGCGATACCTATGTAAACAGCGAGAGCATACCCGAAACTACCCAACCGGAAGCTACAAAAAGCTGTCAAGGCGATGTCATCCTCGTAACTACCCAAGTCCCCGAAACCACTCCTCCACCCTCGGTGACAACTTCACCCGAAACCGAGCCGCCCGTACAAAGCGGTTGCGGAGGGTTCTCGCACCGGGCATTTCTAACGGTTATTGTTTGTGCGTCGTGCCTTTGGAAAAATATGATCTTAACGGTAGTTTTTCGTAAGCGCAAATCATAAATAAAAAGCAAAAGCAATATTTTCGCAAATAGTACAACAAAATCAATAGTGTAAGTATCTTTTGGAAGATTTTCTCGCTACGCTCGAAAAACGATATCATATTAAAACGCCTCATTCGGCGCTAACCGCGCCACCTTCCCCCACCGGGGAAGGCTGATAGATTAGTCGATAGCTTTTAGCTTTTCAGCGAATATCATTTAATGCTATCATTTTGTTTTACCAAATAGGAATATTTTTATTTTAATAATTCTGCTGTTCTGAATTATACACAGCTAAAAATTCTTATTAAATTAAATTATTCCTATTTGATATGCAAAATTATATCGCTATGTCATCTTCGCTGAGTATTTTGCGGTTATCGCCGAACTTCTCAGCCTTCCCCGGTGGGGGAAGGTGGCACGCGCGAGCGTGACGAATGAGGCGTTTTAATAAGATACCGTTTTTCGAGCGCAAGCGAGAAAATCTTCCAAAACTTGCTGAATAACTTATTTACTGCTGTACGATATTTAGCAAAAATATTATTGTATAGTAAAAAGCTGCCTCATTTCAAATGAAGCAGCTTTTTTCAGTTAAACCAATCTGATTTGCTTTTTCTTCGAGTATTTGACAACAAATACAATTCCGACAACAACCGCAACTATGATTATTTGGAGCAAAAACATAAACCAAATCGGAGCTGAAATTTCGCTGAACGAATGATATACTACCTTCAATTCGTCGGCTTCATTTTCAACGGTTATCTGATACTCTCCGCAAGAACAACACACCGTGATATCAACCGACGAAAATGGATACTTGGTGCCCGATTCATCGGCGTATGAATACGAGCGTCGGACTATCTGCGGCTCGCAATCATCAGTATGGATTCCTTTGTAATAATCAAGCGCGACGGTGTCGATATCTTGATTCTGATTTGTTGAATTATGTCGGGATAATAGAAAATTCGCAACAGTAAACGCAAGTACGCAGAGGCAAGCTGCGATAAAGCAGATCAGCAAGTTTCTCTTTGATTTCATATTTTTGTAACAACGATCTCGCAATCGCAATCCTTCACGCTTCCCTCGTGGACGATCTCGCCGATGGAATCTGCGATGATCTTGCCCGAAAGCGGATTCTTGACCGATACGATATTGCCCTTGACGGTTGCATCGACCTCGGAATACTCGAAGGAGAGGTCGCAGCCCTCCGTGGTGCAATTAATCAGCTTCAGTCCCTTGCAATAGCAAAGCGGCTGGGTGCCGACGATGTGGCAGTTGATGAATGTGACGTTTTCAGAATACCACGCGAGATACTCGCCTTTGACGACGCTGTCGCGGACGGTGACGTTCTTCGCGTGTCAGAAAGCATCCTTGGTGTTGAGGGTCGAATTCGAGATCTCGACGTTTTCGGTGTACTGGAAGGAATATTTTCCGTTGAGAGTGAAATTATCAAGCTTGATATCGCGGCTCTCGAAAAGGAAATACTCGCTTGTGACCTCGGAGTGCTCTATATGTACGCCGCGGCATCTCCAACCGAATTCGGTGGATGTTGCGGTGCAGTTTTTGAAGCTCATATTCTCGCATTCGCGCAGAGCCTTTACATCAAGGATCTCGCAATCCTCGAACTTTCCGTTTTTACAATACCAAAGCGGCGCGCGGACGCCACGGTCGAGCTTGCATTCGCGCAGAGAGAAATCGGTGCAATGCCACATCGGATAGCGCAGGCGGAAATTGCACCGCAGAACGTCGATGCCGATGCACTCCTTGAGCGCGGATTCGCCGTCCTCGGCTCCTTCAAAATTACAAGCGACAACATCGGCGTTGCGGAGGCCGTAAAGCGCGCGCTCCTCGCCTGTGGTTATGTTTTCGTAAAGTTTTCTTTCGGTCATTTCCAGATACCAAGCAATCCTGCGGCATTCGTGCCGCATATTTTTTTCAAGTCCTCGGGGTCAATACTCAAAGATCTCAAAAATTTCAGCGTTTTTGCGGGGTCTTCCCATGGCGCATCACTGCCGAAAAGAACCTTGTCCGCGCCGTGCGCGTTGATAATATCGCTCGCCGCAGCTTTATCGATAAAGTCTGCGATAAACGCGGTGTCGAAATATATCGGCGTGCCGACGAGTTTTTGTGCGACCTCTTCCCACATCATCCAGCCGCCGAGATGCGCGGCGACGAGCTTCAGATCTGGCACGTGGTCGATCAAACGGAGTAGCATATCGGGCTCGGTCTTGACTGGAGGCGGATAGCCAATGTCGCGCCCCGCGTGGAGAACGACCGTTATGCCATATTGCGCTGCGCGGCGGCAAACAGCAGTCATTTCATCCGAATCGGCGTAAATATTCTGAAATTCGGGATGGAGCTTGATGCCCTTGAATCCTTCCGCGGCGAGTTTATCAACCCACAAAAGCGCATCGGGATCCGCGGGATGGAGCGAGCCGAAGGAATAGAGTCCGCAATTTGCATCGTTCGTTTCCTTTGCTACGCGATTTATCGTCTCGCTCTGCTTCGGATTCGTAACGATGGGGAGCACGACCGCGAGATCGACTCCCGCGCGGCGCTCGACCTCAAGAAGTCCGCTTGCCGTGCCGTCGGTATAGTTCTTCATCGGATAGTCGCTGATGCGCGCCGTGTTTGCAATAAGCACCTCAAGCGTGCGCGCGGCGATCTTTTCGGGGAATGCGTGGGTGTGGAGATCGATTATCATCAGTTTTTAAGGCTGTGGATCGGCGCGGGAATGCGTCCGCCGCGGGCGATGAATTTTGCGGGAGAATAGGTGTTGACAGGCATAATGGGCGCGCTGCCGAGCAGACCGCCGAATACGACCTCGTCGCCGACCTTCTTACCGACTGCGGGGATAACTCTGACCGCCGTGGTCTTGGTGTTTGCCACACCGATGGAAATTTCATCGGCAATAATTCCGCAGATGGTTGCCGCGGGCGTATCGCCGGGAATTGCGATCATATCAAGTCCGACCGAGCAAACTGCCGTCATAGCCTCAAGCTTTTCAAGCGTAAGCGCACCGATCCTTGCGGCGTGTATCATACCCGCGTCCTCGGAAACGGGTATGAAAGCACCAGAAAGTCCGCCGACGTGCGAGGACGCCATAACTCCGCCCTTCTTGACCGCGTCATTGAGAAGCGCAAGAGCCGCGGTCGTACCGGGGCATCCGCAGGTCTCAAGACCCATATTTTCGAGAATATGCGCTACCGAGTCGCCGATAGCGGGTGTGGGCGCGAGCGAAAGGTCTACGATTCCGAAGGGAACTCCGAGTCGCTTTGCCGCTTCAAACGCAACGAGCTGACCTACGCGCGTGATCTTGAATGCCGTCTTCTTGACTGTCTCCGCGATCGCGGTGAGGTCACAGTCACCAACGCGGCTGATCGCGGAAGCAACCGCACCGGGACCCGAAACGCCGACGCTGACAACGCATTCGGGCTCGGAAACTCCGTGGAAGGCGCCCGCCATGAAGGGGTTGTCCTCGGGTACGTTTGCAAAGACAACGAACTTCGCGCAGCCGATAGAATCGCGGTCAGCGGTCAGAGCGGCTGTTTTGACGATAATATCACCCATTTTTTGAATCGCATCCATATTGATGCCCGCCTTGGTCGACGCAACGTTGATCGACGAGCAAACGCGCTCTGTCTCGGCAAGAGCATAAGGGATCGACTCGATTAGCTGCTCGTCACCGACGGTGCATCCCTTCTGAACGAGAGCGCCGTAGCCGCCGATGAAGTTGATACCGAGGGTATCTGCGGCGCGGTCGAGGGTCTTTGCGAGCTTTATGTAGTCCTCCGACGAAAATCTGCCGCCGAGGATGGAAATGGGCGTTACTGCAACACGGCGGTTGACGATCGGGATACCATACTGCTTCTCGATGTCATCACCGACCGAAACAAGGCGAGCCGCCTTGGTCGTTATCTTATCATATACGCGGTCGCAGACGGCATTTATATCGTCGCCCGCACAGTCGATCAGCGATATACCCATTGTGATGGTTCGTATATCGAGATTCTCCTCGCGTATCATATTTATTGTTTCAAGAATATCGTTTATATTAAGCATAGCTCACTCCGATCAGATGCGGTGCATCGAATTGAAAATATCCTCGTGCATCGTAGCGATGCGAAGACCGTTTGCATCGCCGAGCGCGCTCATTTTATCAACGAAATCACCGAAAGCGCAGGAGAGCCCGTCAATGTCAACAAGAACGATCATAGCGAAATACTCGCGCAGAACGCTCTGCGAAATATCGATAATGTTCGCCCCCATCGAGGAGCACTCGGTTGCAACCTTTGCAACGATTCCTACATTGTCCTTACCCGTAACGGTAATTACTGCTTTCATGATATACCTCCGAAAAAAAGAATAGCTATTATATATTATAATATTTTTATCGAGGTTTGTCAAGAGTTTGGTGCAAACTCGCGCCTCTGTTCGGGGGTATCAAAAAATTTTTGGGAAATTTAGCGAAACCTATTGACAAATTTGCTCTAATGTGTTAGACTATGTGTGTACTCTAATGCGTTAGAGAATGGAGGTTCAACATGGAAACACCGAAAGTATTTGAAAGCGAATACCGCTTTTGTCTTATTTTATGGGAGCACGAGCCCATAAAAAGCAGCGAGCTTGTCAACCTGTGCCGCGATCAGCTCGGCTGGAAACCCACGACTACCTATACCGTCATCAAGCGTTTGTCCGAAAGAGGCGTGCTCAAGAATGAGAACACCATCGTTTCTTCCCTTGTGACAAAAGACGAGGTACAGGCGGCTGAGATCAATGAGATGGTCGAGAAGACCTTCGAGGGGTCTCTTCCTGCATTTGTTGCAGCCTTTACAAAGCATCAGAAGTTGTCCGAGGAGGAGATCGACGCGGTTCAAGCGATGATAGACCGCTATCGGAAAGGAGAAACCGAATGAAAGAATTCTTTCTGAACGTTGTAAATATGAGCATTTCCGCAAGCTTCATTCTTCTTGCGGTACTGCTTCTGCGTCTGATCTTGCGCAAAGCGCCGAAATGGATCACCCTGCTTCTTTGGGGCATCGTGGCGATTCGCCTGATCTGTCCGTTCACCGTAGAAAGTGAGTTTAGTCTGATTCCCGAAACCGAATGGGTCAAGCCGCCCGAGGTACAAGTCTATGACCCCATTGTTCCCGATGTTATCGTTCAGACCCCCGTGCTCGGCGAGAACGTCACCGTGGAGGATACGCAGAAAGAACCGAACATTACGATCAAAAAGGGCGTTGACTTTTATTTGATCCTCTCCTGCATCTGGCTTGCGGGGATCGCCGCACTTTCGGCATATACGGTCATAAGCTATCTGCGATTGAGCAAAAAGGTTGGAACAGCCGTGCTTTACCGTGATAACGTTTACCAAAGTGAAAACGTCACCTCGCCCTTCGTTCTCGGTTTTTTGAGGCCGAGGATATACCTTCCGTTCAATATAAACACGAAAGATATCGAGCACGTTGTGGCGCACGAAAGAGCCCACATCCGCCGCAAGGATCACTTTTGGAAGCCGCTTGGATTTCTTTTGCTGACCATCCATTGGTTCAATCCCCTTTTGTGGCTCGGCTACGTCCTGCTTTGCCGCGACATTGAGCTCGCCTGCGATGAAAAGGTCGTCAAAGACCTTGATCGCGATGCCCGAGCAGATTATTCCGAAGCACTTCTCTCCTGCAGCGTCAACCGCCGTATGATATCTGCTTGTCCTCTCGCATTCGGCGAGGTCGGCGTCAAGGATCGCGTGAAGTCGGTGCTGAATTATAAGAAGCCCGCTTTTTGGATCATAATAATTGCGATTCTGGCGTGTGTTTCTGTTGCGGTTTGTTTTCTGACCGATCCGATCGGCACAGATACTTCGGTCAATGACGGTCTGAAAGCATTCATCGACACACAGGTGTTGGAGCATTTCCGCACCGAAGAATCCGAAGGCAGAGCTTGCTGTTTTGATTGGAAGCCTCTCGGAAAAGAAGAACACGGCTCCGAAACCACTGTCTATATGTGGGTAATGTATCAGGAATACAGTTATATCGGTACGGAATTGGAGATGGAAACAGCCGCGCATATTCCAACCGCAATTACCGCTAAAGAGGCTGACGGTCAATATGAGTTGGTCGAATATTGGGAGCCCGAGGACGGTGCAAACTATCCCACGAGCTTGAAGCGTAAATTCCCAAGAAATATATTGAATTCGGAAGCTTTCACCTCGCGGCTGTATTCGGAGGAACAAACAGAAAAATGCCTGAAGCAAGCTCGAATTTATTTCGGTTTGGATCACATCTCCGGCACGCAAAACGAACGCAGTTTGATATGCAGCTTTATCCCTCCCAACAGTACCTCCGGCAAGATGCATTACGTTTATATCCAAGATTTCGGATGCAACGTAGCAGACGTGCGCATTGATTTCAAAGAAGTTCGCTTTGAGGATGGCGAAATCGTGTTTGCGATATATTGGGTAAACAACGGCACGAAAGACGTAGACATCGGTCCCGATTTTGAGGTATATAAATATAACGGCACTTCGCTTGAAGAGTTGGAGCATAAAAGCTTTTGGCTGTATTACAGACAAATTTGCTCCGGTAAAGGCACGACTGTCGCAGGCGATCTTGATGGAATAACGATCGTAAATGACATCTCGATACCTTATAGCGTTTCCGCGCATTATGACATTTTCTCTCCCGGCAGATACCGTTTTGAAGCTCACGGTGCTTGGGTGGATTTTCAGATCATTGATGATTACAACTATATCGCTCCCGAATATGACAGCGAGATCTTTGACGTTGACGGCGACGGAGAACCCGAAATGTGCAGTATGCACAGCGGCTACTTGGGCAATTATCAGAACTTTGTCTTCATAGTCAAGGATCCGAAAACCGGCGAGACCGAATGCGAGACCGTTATTTACACACAGGTACAAGACCTCTCATTCGCAAGGTGGATAGACAACACGGTGCGCGTCAAAGGAAGAACGCCGGACAAAAATCCGATGGATCATTGGTTTGAGATCTCGATCGTTGACGGAAACGTGCGTCTCACAGAAAAAGGACTCCCGATAGAGGAGGTCGGAAAAGTAGCTATGATCTATGACAACCCTGTTTACTCTTATGTTATGCCCCCCGAAGCGGTGCCGAAGATAGAGATCGAAAACGGCATTATTTACACGGTATCCGAAGGCAAAAGGGAGCGCTACGGAACTGTGAAAGCAGTTGACATAACTAACGATAATTTTGATTCGTTTACCATAATAAGCGAACAATTCACTTCCCCGAGGTTTCTGAGGGAGAATAACGAGATCGCCTACGAGGTCACCCCCGATTCCGAGGCCGGCATTGGTCTTTACTACATTATGGAACAAAAAAGCGGCGAGACGCTGATCGTTTACGGACATTATGAGGACAGCAAAAAGGTTGGTGTAATAAGGTTTATTTACAGTGTAAAGGAGTAATTTCCGCAACTAAATCACGGCGAAAGCCGTTTAGATAAGTAAAAAAGCAAGCCGTTTTTTAGGCTTGCTTTAATTTATTCTCAATTGTGATACACGAAGCTGTTAACATTCTTCGAATTCTGCCACACAAATTCCTATATTTCTTGAAGGTTTCTTCATCGATGCTTCCCGATGAAAAGATCAGTTTTAGCCAACTTTCGGTTTCCATACATTCTTTTCTTGCAATCTCGAACTTTGAAAGCATATCGGCAAGACTTTGAGGATATTGAGCCTCGGAGATATTGGCAAAGACACTCGAGGAAGACTTTTTTATCTGATAGGCGGTGTTTGAATCTATTTTGTAATTATGACAAAGTTGCACTACCTCACATGCCAAGATTTCCGAATACTCAAACAAATAGTTCTTTTTAGGCATCATTCTACTCCTCCGCATCCTGAATCACGGCGTAGCCGTGCATGGAATTGCGACATAGTCGCGTATGGAATCAGCTTTAGCTGTATGGAATCAAGCCGCAAATACACCTTTGGTGATGCCATACGCCAAGGCGATGCCATGCACGCTTGCGCGTGATTCCATGCCAAGCCTGCGGCTTGGATAAAAAGATAACATCCGAATAAATTCGGATGTTATCTTTTTATGGTGACCCATCGGAGATTCGAACTCCGGACACCT
>JAZQJB010000147.1:0-13805 GCA_045541375.1 Eubacteriales bacterium
GTTATTATTAATAATACTGCTTGAAAACGTAAGTATATACAAGTCCTGCGATGATCAGAATGAGAATGATCGAAATAATGACCAGAACAAGTATGATCGGCGATCTTTCGGTGGGAGTTGTCGAGGCAGGGATATCAGTGCTTGTTTCGCCTTCTGTTTCGGAAGACTCGGGTGGCTGAGTTTCGGGGATCTCCTCACCAACAAGAATGAAGCGTCCGCTCTTCTGAATGGTGAAGCTGAATCTCGAAGCCTCCGAGAAAGGAGTATATCTGCCCATTTCAACGTCACAGATCAGGAAAGAAGAGTATTTCTCCGTGTCAAGATCGTATTCCACAGAATAGGTAATGTCGCTTGACGGATAGAATTCGGCTCCGTTTTTATCTGTGAAAACGAACTCGAAAACGTCAAGGATAACGTATCCTTCGGGAATAAACGCCGAAAGCTCATCTGCCGAAACTGAATCGGTTATCTTATTGGCTTTGAAAGAAGAATTGTAGGGATATAAGGATGCGGAAGAATTAAGTGTTGCGGTTACGCCGCCATCGGTCATTACCTTTACAAGCTTTGCTATCGCATTGCTTTCTTTATGCGAGCAGACAGAGCACGTGCGCTCCTCGCTTCCTTCGCTCTCTCCGGTAGGCTCAACGACTATCGCCCAATCGCTGAATGTGTGACCAAGAGGAGGAAGATCCTCGTGGGCGGTCTCTGCATTACAAACGGTGCAATAGGTCTTAGAAACTCCACCCTCGGTACACGTAGGAGCGGGAAGGAAGAAAGTCTCGCCGCTCTGGTGCCCGTTCGGGGCGATCTCGCTGACTTCAACAACTCCTCCGCACACAAGACAGTACGTGGACATTTCGCCGGGTTCTGTGCAGGTCTGAGCTTTGGTTTTAACGGGTGAGCTTTCCGCACCGTGACCGAGTGCGGGAATCTTTCTTGTGCTGACAGTATTAAAGCAGACCGAACAAGTTGTAGCTTCTTCACCCTCTTCCGTACAGGTAGGATCCTTTGTTTTGACAAAGGGACCTTCCTTGTGTACGTGTGACTGCGAAACCACCACGTTGACGGTGAAATTCAGTTGATAACCGCCATAATGAAGAGTTACGGTCTTCTCTCCGACAGTATCGGTGCTGAAGCCGGAATAAAGAATATTATCCGAAACGGTTTCTACCTTACCGTTATTATAGGTTACCTTGAGAGATATGCCCGTGGGGTCAAATACTTCATCCTCGGCATAAACGGTTTTGATAGGATAGGATTCAAAAACGATATTTTTGATCTGAACGTCGGTGACGGTAATGTTATAAGTAGCGGTCTTTTTAACGTCACGCTCGGTGTAGGATACCGTTATTTTATTGGTGCCCGATGAAGTCACGTCGCCCGTGACTGTGATCTTCGAGGTAACGTCCGCGGTCTTACCGTTTTCATAATAAGCTATAACCTTTATACCCGAAGTATCAAGTTTTTCTCCAAGATAATAAGAAAGCTTGGCGGGCATTTTGGTAATTGTGATCTTTTCAAGAGCGGGTTCGAAAACGCTGATCTTGTAGCTTGCGCTCAGGGTCTTATACTTTACAGTGATCGTCTTCTCTCCCGCGCTTTTGCTGCTGAAGCCGGTAACGGTATAGCCGGATTCAAGCACCGCACTGTCACCGTTGCTGTAAACGACGGAAACTGTCAGACCGGTAAGATCTTCCTTATCGCCGACAAAGTAAGTAAGCGTCTTGGGCGGATTGATCTTTATCTCTTTTTCGGTAACGACCTGTATCTTGAAGGTCGTCTTTGCGGTCGAACCGGGATACTTGATCGTAACAGTCTTTTCGCCGACCTTGGTTGAGCTGAAGCCCGTGCACCATTCAGTATTTACGGGGGAGGTACCCTTTGCACCGGTATCATAGGTAAGTTCGAGCACTGCACCCGTCATATCAAGCTTTTCGCCAACAATATATTGAAGCTTATATGGCATTTCCTTAAGTGAGACGGCGACTACGTCGGGCGGGTCTATTGGAACGCTGGGGGTTTCGTCCTCTGCAGATGCACCGATAGCGCAAAACGCAATAAGCATCAGACACACCAGCGCACATATAATTAATTTATTTTTTCGGGAAAACATATATTTATCCTTTCGGCAAAATCCTTGAAATAGTCGAAAAATGCAAATATTTATCTAATTATATCATATATAATCGTATTTTTCAAGGAATTTTGCCGTGCGGGAAAAACTTTTACATCTTGTTAACGCTTAGGTTTGCTTCTTACACATAAAGATGCAATAAGTCCGAAAACCAAAGCCGCAGCGGTGCCTCCGGCGGCGGCTGTAAGACTGCCTGTCAATGCGCCGAGAAGTCCTCTTTCATCAACGGCTTTTCTGACGCCTTCGGAGATCAGATAACCAAAACCGGTCAATGGCACAGCAGCACCCGCGCCTCCGAGCTCGGCAATATATTTATAGATTCCAATCGCTCCGAGAAAAACGCCTGCCACAACGTATCCCACGAGAATTCGCGCAGGAGTGAGCCGCGTGCGGTCGATCAGCACTTGCGCAATGGCGCAAAAGCTTCCGCCAATCACAAACGCCCAGAAATAGGGGAGAATATCCTTCATCATATCACTTAACCCCCGCCTTTGGCGAACGAAGATGAAGCAGATGCGCGACCGCGGGGATAGCTTGTCCCTGCTTGAGGCTTGAGGGGCTCATCATAGCACCCGTGCCGTAAAAGAGGATATTCGATAATTCGCCCTTTTTCAGCTTAGGGAGAATATGCGAAGCCAATACAACAGCGGAGCAACCGCACCCCGAGCCGCCCGCGTGAACGTCCTGCGACTCGGCATCGTAGATCATCATTCCGCAGTCATAAAGCTTTTCCGAAGCCGAAACGCCCGAAGCCGCCAAAAGCTCGCCGAGTATGATCTGCCCCTCGCTTCCAAGATCTCCGCTGAGCACCATATCGTAATCCTCGGGGGACGTGCCGCTTGCTTCGAAATAGTTGAGAAGCGTATCGCAAGCCGCCGGCGCCATGGCGGCTCCCATATTTGCGGCATCCGTGACCCCCTTTTCAACCACTATGCCGGGGAACGCATCATCAATCGAGGCAAAAACACAATCGGGAGTGACCTTTTCATTATTCGAAAGAATAAAGGCGCCCGCGCCCGTGACAGTCCATTGTGCGGTCGGAGTGCGCTGACCGCCGTATTCAAGCGGATTGCGATATTGCCTTTCCGCCGCCGCATTATGCGATGACGTGACCGCCGCGGCATAGTCGGCAAGTTTGTTTGAAACAAATACAGAGGCAAGCATGATTCCCTCCGCAGCCGTGGAGCAGGCACCGTAAAGCCCGAAATAGGGAATGTCATATTCAAGCAATCCGTAAGCCGACGACACGCATTGATTCAGCAGATCTCCCGCAAAAAGTGCTCCTATATCCGATGGAGTAAGCGATATTTTGCTCATTGCCGAAGCAAGCACGAACCTTTGCATCTCGCTTTCGCTCTTTTCAAAGGTCTTTTGCCCGAAGCGGTCGTCGGGATCGTGAAAATCAAAGCAGGCTCCGAGCGGACCCTCGAATTCCTTCCCTCCTACGGCACTTGCAGATGAAATTATTACCGCCCCCGCCATGTTTATAATTTTTCTGTTTAGATTCATAAAATTTCTCCCAAAATTGCTTTTTCTCGATTTATTTTGTCCGCGAATACTTGATTTATTCATTAGAATATGGTAGAATATTCAAGGAGGAAAAAACATGAAAACTTATACTATTAAAAACGATTATATAACACTCGAACTTTCGGAGATCGGGGGCGAACCGCTTTCGATCAAAATGGGAGATCACGAGTATCTTTGGCACCGCGATGCGAAATATTGGAAGTCAAGTGCCCCCGTGCTCTTCCCCACCGTCGGAAGACTTCGCGGCGGAGAATGGCGTGACGGAGACGTTACATATCCCATGGGTAACCACGGCTTTGCAAGGCATCAGCAGATGAAGGTGTTGGCAATGCGCGATTTTGCCGAATTCACTCTTACCGACAACGAAGAATCGCGCAAGAGCTACCCCTATTCATTCACTCTGCGCAGACGCTTCAAGCTTGCAAAAAACTCGATTCTTGAAACCATCACGGTAACGAATACCGACAGCCGCGATATGCACTTTGGCATCGGTCTGCACCCCGGATTTATGATCCCCGAGGGACGCGCTCGCCTTTCGCTTGAGCTTGCCGAGGAACCGAAAAGACAGCTTCTTTCCCCCGCTTTCCTGATGGCGGACGAGGATGAGCCCTATGCGCTGCGCGACGGCAAGTATATTGACCTTGACAACTCGCTTTTTGACAATGACGCGATCATTCTGACGGGAGTAAAATCTGCCACGCTTGAATCGCCCGATTCGGAAAGAAGCGTTACGGTGATCTTCCCCGATGCAAAATACGTGGGCTTCTGGCAGCCCGATCACAGCGACGCGCCCTTCCTTTGCATCGAGCCCTGGCAGTCGCTTCCCGCATCCGATGCTCCCGCAGGATCGCCTGCCGATCAGATTTCCGAGCGCAAGGGCTTCGTGACTCTTGCACCCGGGGCATCATACAATTTCAGTTGTACGTTTATTTTCAACTAAATAAAATTTGACAAGGAGATCAACCATGAAAAAACGTATTATCGCATTGCTCTGTGCGCTCTTTATGCTTCTCCCCCTCGCGGTAGCTTGTGCAGAAACACAGGATCCCGTTGAGACAGACGCTAAGACAGACGTACCCGGCGGTGCTCAGACCGAGGCTCCCGTAGTGGTCGAAACCACCGAGCCCGAGCCCCAGTACCCCGCCCCCGAGGTCAAGGACCTTCAGGGATTCGTTTACCGCAACCTCATCGTCGGCAACGAGATGTGGGGTCCCATCTTCTTTTCCGAAGAGGGCGACCAGAACGGTAACATCATCAACGATGCTCTTTTCCGTCGCGAGGCTTTCCTTGAGGAGACCTTCCATTGCGAAGTTGAGCACATCGTCGATTCCAAGGCTCTGACCACTCTCGGCAACCACATTGGTTCCGGACTTGATCTTTGCGAGGCAATCTACCTCTCCGGTACAGATACCATTGCTGCGGCAAAGAACGGCTACGTTCTTGATATCAAGAATGTTGAAGGACTCAACCTTGACCAGCCCTGGTGGGATCAGCGTATTCAGAAGGAATACCTCATCGGCAAACACCTCTTCACTCTTGAGGGTGATATGAATATGCTTGATGAGCTCCGTTCCATCTGCGTTGTTTTCAACAAGTCCCTTTATAATGACTACAATTACAATTCCCTTTACGGCACTCCCTATGACCTTGTTGAGCAGAACAAGTGGACATACGACACCCTTATGGAAATGATCAAGGGCGTAACCGTTGACTCCACCGATGCAAACGGCCGATGGGGACTGGTTGCAGAGGTTTCTGCTCCCTACTACTTCTTCCTTGGTCTCGGAAACAAGACCCTCGTTAACAACGGCGGCGAATTCATATCCAATATCGAATCCGAGCATGTTATGAACGCGCTCCAGAAGACTATGCAGCTTGTTGTAAACCCCGACGTTATGATCGTTAATAACGGCAATTGGTTCGTCGGCGGCGACGTATGGGGCGAAGCGAGAAACATATTCAAGAGCGGCAACGTACTCTTCCGTTCGAACGCACTTTCTTCCGTAAACGGCTATATTGATATGGCTAACGACTACGGCATCCTTCCCGTTCCGAACAACGGTGAGTCGAACGAGTACTACTGCTACGTTGGCGGTGGAAACCACCGTCCTCTTTCCTTCCCCTCCAACCTCAAGGATGTTGAGAACACTATGCTTCTTGCAGAGGCAACCGCTTACTATTCAAGATTCACCGCTAAGGAAGGAAACGTAAGCCTCCGCGATGCATTCTACTATCAGCTTGCCGACTACCGTCTTGCTCGTTCCCCCGAGGACACCAGAATGCTTGACATCTACTTCGATTCCAAGACATTTGACGTCGACCAGACCGGTAAGATCACAGGTCTTGAAAGTGCTATCTGGCAGCTCGCAAAGGCCGGTAACGTTGACGGCGTAGCATCCACTATCACGGCTACCAAGAAAACTGCTTCAAGATCACTCAAGCAGTTCCTTGATCAACTTGCTAAAAATTACGACTAATACATAAACATTGAAACACCCGCAAGGCGAAAGCCTTGCGGGTGTCTTTATTCGGTTTCACTTACTCCGAGGATATTGCAGATCTCTTTTTTGGTATTGTTAAAATCTGTCAATCCGTAAAACGTGAATGATGTCTTTATATCTATATCTTTGGAATAAATACTGCTAGAATTTTCAAATGTACGACCCGTGAAACTGATATGTCCTGCGCCAAACAGCTTTTCAATCGCATTCTGCTCGAACTTCAGCTTCGTAATGTTCATAACGGTATAATCAACAATCACGGGAACAGTAGTTTTGCGATACCCCGTTGTGCTCACGTGATGTGTGTAGGTAAAGCGAATAATATCTCGTTCGAACTTCAAAGTTTTAGTCGCAAAGAATATCTTATATGCACCAAAAACAAAAGGAAACGCCAACACGACCCAAGTTGCATTTACGCTGAGAAAAAAATAAGACAATGCTAAAACAATTAAGTATACCAACAAATATACCACGCTTCGCCGGTTCAACAATGACAAAACCAAATTCAAACGCAAAGTATTATTTTTCATCTTCAACCTCCTTTTTCATCATTATATCATATTCACCCAAAAAAGTCAAGGGAGCCGAAATTCGACTCCCTTGACTTTCATTTTGCATTTAGCATTCTGCCTTTTGCATTTATTAATACATTCCTCCGCCTGCGTTCATTGCAGCATTAGCTGCAGCTACAGCCGCGGGGTCTTCCTTCTGGTTTGCTACAACAGCCTCGGTGGTGAGGATGGTGGAAGCAATGGAAGCTGCGTTCTGGAGTGCGGAACGGGTAACCTTGGTGGGGTCAACGATTCCTGCCTTCATCATATCGCAGTAGGTCTCGTTGTAAGCATCGAAGCCCCAACCAGCCTTGCGGGAGGAAACGATCTTGTCAACGATCACGCCGCCGTCGAAGCCTGCGTTTGCAGCGATCTGACGAACGGGAGCCTCGAGAGCCTTGAGAACGATCGAAACACCGGTCTTCTCGTCGCCGTCAACAGTCTTGAGGAGCTTTGCAACCTCGGAGATAACGTTGAGATATGCAGTTCCGCCGCCGGGAACGATACCCTCTTCAACAGCCGCGCGGGTTGCGTTGAGAGCGTCCTCGATGCGGAGCATCTTTTCCTTCATTTCAACCTCCGTAGCAGCACCGACGCGGATGATAGCAACGCCGCCGGCCATCTTGGCGATGCGCTCCTGCAGCTTCTCACGGTCGTAGTCAGAGGTGCTGATCTCATACTCAACACGCATCTGATTGATGCGGTTCTTGATCTCGGTGGGATCGCCGGCACCGTCAACGATGATGGTGTTTTCCTTTGTAACCTTAACCTGGCGTGCACGGCCGAGATCAGCGATGGTGGCATCCTTGAGCTCGAGACCGAGGTCGGAGGTGATGACCTGACCGCCGGTGAGGATCGCGATGTCGCGGAGCATTTCCTTTCTCTTCTCGCCGAAGGAAGGAGCCTTGACTGCGATGCAGGTGAAGGTGCCGCGGAGCTTGTTGAGGATGATGGTGGTGAGAGCCTCGCCGTCGAGGTCCTCTGCTACGATGAGGAGCTTCTTGCCTGCCTGAACGATCTGCTCAAGGAGGGGGAGAATATCCTGAACTGCGGAGATCTTCTTATCGGTGATAAGGATGAATGCGTCGTCGAGAACTGCCTCCATCTTCTCCATATCTGTTGCCATGTAGGGAGAGATGTAGCCGCGGTCGAACTGCATACCTTCTACGACCTCGGAGGAGGTCTCTGCGGACTTGGATTCCTCAACGGTGATAACGCCGTCTGCGGTTACCTTATCCATAGCGTCTGCGATGAGAGCGCCGATAACCTCGTCGCCTGCGGAGATCGTACCAACGCGAGCGATGTCCTCGGAGCCGTTAACAGGCTTGGAGATGTCTGCGAGGCACTCGACAGCGCGGTCGATAGCCTTCTTCATACCCTTGCGGAGAACCATGGGGTTCGCGCCTGCGGTAACGTTCTTCATACCCTCGTGGATCATTGCCTGAGCGAGGAGGGTTGCGGTGGTTGTACCGTCGCCGGCGGCATCATTGGTCTTGGTAGCAACTTCCTTAACGAGCTGTGCGCCCATGTTTTCTGCGGGATCGTCAAGTTCGATCTCCTTTGCGATGGTAACGCCGTCGTTGGTGATGAGGGGAGCGCCGTACTTCTTGTCAAGAACTACGTTTCTGCCCTTCGGGCCGAGAGTGATCTTGACGGTATCAGCAAGCTTATCAACGCCGCGAAGAAGGGCGTTGCGGGAATCAATTCCGTAGTAAATATCTTTTGCCATTGTGATCAGTTCCTTTCAATTATTCGATAACTGCGAGAATGTCCTTCTCTGCGATGATGGTGTATTCTACACCGTCGAGCTTGACCTCGGTGCCCGAGTACTTAGCCGCGATGACCTTCTGTCCAACCTCGAGAGCAACGGGGATGATCACACCGTCGTCGTTCTTCTTGCCGGGGCCGACTGCAACTACTTCTGCGATCTGGGGCTTTTCCTGCGCGCTGGCGGTAAGGATGATGCCGCTCTGGGTCTTCTCTTCTGCTTCGACAAGCTTGATAACTACTCTGTCTGCAAGCGGTTTGATGTTCATTTTTCTTCCTCCTTGGAGATAAAAGGCTGTTCGCCTCAATAATTTACTTATGTTTTGGCACTCTTTTTAGTCGAGTGCTAACTTACGCCTATAATTGTACTACAAATTCTCAAAAAATCAAGTACTTTTGCCTCAAATTAACATATTGTTCACACAATTTTTAGCACACGAAAGAGGAATTGCCAACAATTTTCGATCATATCTTCTATAAAGAGGTGATTTTATGTTTGATTATATCAATTCACGGATCTTGGGGCTGCTTTTGCCCGTGTTTCTGATCGGCGCGGGACTCTTCTTCATTATATATATGAAGGGCTTGCCGATTATTCGTCCGCGGGCGATAATTGCGCCTTTTTTGAGGAAAGAAACGAAAGACGGATCCGTTTCACCGCGATCGGCACTTTGGCTTGCTCTCGGCGGAGTGCTTGGAGTCGGCAACATAGTCGGCGTTTCGGCGGCGATATGGTACGGCGGTGCGGGGGCGGTCTTCTGGATGTGCGTGTCGGCTGTGCTCGCATCTGTTTTGAAATATGCAGAAACACTCCTCGCCCTCTCGCGCAGGAAAGACGGGAAAGCATCGTCAAGCGCGGAATACGTAAAGGATGTGATGACCGAGCGCGGAATGCCTCGGATCGGAAGCTTTTTGAGTCTTGCCTTTGCCGTTCTCTGCCTTGTCAATTCACTTTCTATGGGATGCTTGATCCAAGTAAACGCGATGGTTGGGGTTTGCCGGGATATACTGAACGTCAAGCCGATCATCACGGGAATTTTGTGTGCAATTCTGATGATAGCGGTGTCATCGGGAGGGCTTAAACGCATTTCGTCCGCAACAAACAAGATCGTTCCTTTTATGAGCATTGTCTTTTGTCTGCTCTCGGTTACGGCGCTGATTATTCGAGCCGACAGGATCCCCGATGCATTGGTCGAGATCATGCACTCTGCGTTTGATTTCAGCGGAAAAGGCGTTATCGGCGGCATCGGCGGATTCTTCATTTCACGATCGGTGCGGCTCGGGGTGATGCGTGGGCTTATCAGTAATGAAGCCGGTGCGGGTACTTCGCCGATGGCACATTCGGCTTCATCCTCGGATTCTCCAGCAGAGCAAGGATTTCTCGGAATAATCGAGGTTCTTATTGACACGGTGTTTCTTTGCACGCTGACGGCGCTCGTCATTCTCGTCAGCTTCCCAGAGGTTGAGCATTTCGGGGATAATTCGGTGATGATGACGGTCGGGGCATACAGCTCGGCGCTTGGGGATTGGGTCGAGCCCGTGATGTGCGTGCTTGTGCTTCTTTTCGGGCTTGCCACCGTGTTCTGTCAATGCTTTTACGGCAAGCTGTGTCTTTCCCACCTGACAAAAAACAAAGCCGCAGAAGCGATCCTGACGCTTTTCTACGGCGCGGCGGCGCTCCTTTCTTCGGGAACGCCGCCGGGGGATGTATGGGGTCTTGCCGACCTTTCGATCGGGCTTATGACCTTGATAAATATTTTTGTTCTTTTCCTTGAAAGGAAAAGAATACGAAAAGTGACCTTTGATTATTTCAACAAGGAAAGATAATATTCCTCAACCTCGCGCGCCATTCGCTCGGAGGTGTATTTTTCGAGGTATTTTTCCTTTGAGGCAAGTGAAAGTGAAGAAAGCTTTTTTTCGTCTCGGTAAAGCTCCTCGATAGCATCGGCAAAAGCATCGCTGTCACCGCGGTCGCAAACGATCCCGCAGCCTTCGGCAATACGCTTATTTCCCGCAAGATCGGATACAACGGGAATAACGCCGAGGCTCATACCTTCAAGCAGAGCAAGATTCGAGGTTTCCGTGCCGACAGAGCAGTTTACGTTTACCTTGCAAAGATTCATAAGCGGGGCAATATCGTTTACGAAACCGCAGATCTTGATCCTGTCGCTATATTCCTCTGCAGCATCACGGATCGTATCAATTTGGCTTCCGTCGCCGACGATAAGAAAATATACCTTATCAAGTCCGCGCTCGATACATTTCTGAGCCGCGTCGATAAAAGTCAAATGATCCTTGACCTTTTCTGCACGGGCAAAGATTCCGACAACGAAGGCATCATCGGGTATGGAAAGCTCGGCTCTTAACTTTGATTTATCTGCTTCCGAAGTCTCACGCAGAGCGGGTGCGCCGTTGTAGATCACCTTTATCTTTTCGCGAGGCAGAGCCTCTGCGGCGATCGAATCTGCTGCGCTGTCATCTGTGGCTATCGCGCCGTGAAGCGTTTTTTTCCATTCCTTTGCAAGCATCTGCTTGAAGGGGAATTTCATCAGCTTGGGCGACGGCATATCCGAGCAATGCTTGGTGAGAATTATGCGCGGCACTTTCGCCTCGACTCCCGCAAATCTGCCTGTTCTTGAGGAATGGGTGTGCAGAATGTCGGGCGAGAGCTTTTTAATCTTCTCGGTAAGGAATCCTTGAAATTCGGGGGCGCTGGAGCGATCGGCGATTCCGTAAGCTGTGATGACTGGTATTCCGAGTGCTTCGATCTCGGGGATAAGCGCGGCATCCTCGGGGAGAATGACGCTATACTCAAAGCGCTCACGATCTGCCTTTTCGAGAAAGTATCGGAGAAGCCTGCCGGCTCCTCCGATATTCGAATCGGTTAAGATATGTGTTACTTTAATTTTAGCTGAGGACTGCATAGGTCTTTACGCTTCCTTCAAGCACGGGATCGGAGCTGATAACGGCAAACATTTCGTCAAGTCCGTCCACGAGAGAAATATCGATCTTGCCTGCGACAGCCTTTTTGAGGGTCTCGCCATCCTCGAAGATATGGCAGAATTCCTTTGCAACTGCCCCGATTACTTCGTCGGCGGGGACAACGTCAGCCTCGGTTGCCTTCTCCCAGAAAAGTCTTGCGGGAGCGGCGGTCTTGGTTTCAAGCGCATCGATAACGTCGGCAACAACTGCGCCCGCTGTGGGGAGCTGACCTGCGCCGCGTCCGTAGAACATAGCGTCGCCAAGCATATTGCCGCGAACGAGAACGCTGTTGAATACGTCATTTACGTGCGCCATCGGGCAGGATTCCTTGACAAATTCAGGCGAAACGGTTGCGTAGATGCGTCCGTCTGCGAGCTTGCCGGCGCGGCCTATAAGTTTAACAGAGCAACCAAAGGTCTCTGCAACTTCGATATCGGTAAGGGAAACATCCGTGATTCCCTTCGCCTTGAGCATATCCATAGGAATCAGCTTGCCGTAAGAAAGAGCCGCAAGGATAGCGGTCTTGCGGAGTGCATCGATTCCCTCAACGTCAGCCGCGGGATTTGCCTCGGCATATCCAAGCTTCTGTGCATCCTTGAGGACTTCCGCATAGGTACATCCCTCGTTGGTCATGCGGGTGAGGATATAGTTGGTGGTGCCGTTGAGAATACCGCAGATGCCCTCGATCTCGTTGGATGCGAGGTCATTGATAAGGGGACGAATGATCGGGATTCCGCCGCCAACGCTTGCTTCGAACAAGTAGCGAACGCCCTTCTCTCTTGCAAGCGCAAGAAGCTCGTCGCCGCAATCGGCAACGACCGCCTTATTTGCGGTAACAACGCTCTTGCCCGCCTCAAGCGCGGCGCGGGTGAAGTCGGATGCGGGATGGATTCCGCCCATTACTTCGACAACGACCTTAACCTCGGGGTCGTTCAAAATTACGTTAAGATCGGTAACAACGCGGTCCGCATAGGGAGTACCCGACATATCGCGGATCTCGAGAATATATTTGAGATATACCTCCTCGCCGAGGCGGGAAGCTATCAGCTTTTTGTTTTCTTCAATAACCTTGGCAACGCCGCTTCCGATAACGCCGTAGCCCATAAGTGCAATATTAAGCATGGTTTTGTGCTCCTTTTTATTTATAACAATAATAATAGCACATTTTCGAAAAAAAATCAATAAAAACTATTGAAAAAGTTCTTTTTTTATGATAATATTTATATAAGCAACAATTATTAAGGAGATTTCCATATGTCATCACCCATCGGAAGCAAGCGCACGGTAAAAATTTTTGTGCTCTACCTTCTTGAAAATATCAATTACCCCCTTGAGTACTGCACCATAAACGACATCGTAATGCAGACAGATTACGTCATGTTCCTCGACTTTGCCGAAAGCTTCAACGAAATGGTTGACGGCGAGCTGATCGAATCCTTCGAGCAGGACGGGCTGACCTACTATCAGGTCAGCGATAAGGGACGGATCGTCGCGCAGGCATTCAAGTCCGACGTTCTTTCCTCCGTTCTTGACTCCGCAATGACTGCGGCTCTCCGCTATCTCGACTTTACCAAGCGCGGGATCACAACCGAATGCCGCATTGAAGGAGTTGATCCCAAGACAGGAAAATGCTCGGTTTATTGCTCGCTGACAGAAAAGAAAAAGGTTATTTTTGAGGCAACGCTTGTCGTTGACAGCCTTGACCGCGCGAGACGAATGAAGGCAAACTTTGACGACCGCCCCGAGGTCATCTATCGCGGATTCACCGCTTTGATGGCGGGTAATGTCAACTTCCTTTTTGATTAAGTAAAAAGTCACGGGAGCTCCGTTCGGGGCTCCCGATTTTTTACGATATTATTTTTTGTTCTGCTTGTCAAACGCGGGGTTGAAGGCATAGAAATTTTTGCCGTCGAGCTTATCCTGAACGACTCTCATAGCATCACCGAAGCGCTGGAAATGCACGATCTCGCGCTCGCGGAGGAAGCGAAGAGGATCGGTTACATCGGGATCATCCGAAAGACGGATGAGGTTATCGTAGGTCACGCGCGCCTTCTGCTCCGCCGCCTGCGACTCGGCAAGATCGGCGAGAACGTCGCCCTTGATTCCTACGTATTTCATATCAAAAGGCACGCCCGATGCCGCGATAGGATAAAGCCCCGTTGTGTGGTCAACATAGTAGGGCTCGAACATTGTTCCCTTGATATTTTCGACCGAAATGTTCCGCGTGAGCTGATAAATGATCGCCGCGATCATTTCCAGGTGGGCGAGTTCTTCCGTGCCGACGTCGGTTAATATTCCAACCACTTCGTTATACGGCATACCGTAACGCTGGTGGAGATA
>JAZQJB010000148.1:0-23021 GCA_045541375.1 Eubacteriales bacterium
AGACCGCTTGGCCTCCGACTTTCACGGCGTGCGCGCCGCGCGCGCAGATCATATCGGCGACCTCGCCGAATCTCTTTTCGTGAAGTGCCTCGTTGACGCGCACAAGCTCGCGGAGTTTGCCCGAGTCAACAAGCTCGTTAAGGTCAGCGACGGTTTCGCAGCGCATCAGCTCGCACCAGCGCTTGCCCTCGTCGTAGACCTCCATAAACTGTGTCATTTCGTGATAATCCGAAACACTGTCGGGATCGTTTCTGTCGGGGAAGATGAAAATGAATCCGTTTCGCGCGGGAATTATGTCCCAAACGCGCAAAAATCCCGTCGAGGGCGCCATTTCGCCATAGTAGTAATCAAAGAAATCGCCGTAGCAGTAAACGTCGAGCGTTGGCGCTTCGCGGTAGGCAAGCAGGCGCGCCTTATCCACCTCGCCCTGCTGAGTGAAATACTCGATCGCATCGGCGGTGGATATACGACGGCGGACGAGGGGAATATCCTCGGCGATCAGCTCGCGGACGCACTCCTTCAGCCTCTCGGCGGAGAAATCCTCCGCGCCCGTGACCTTGATATACACGCCCTCGCCGACGGTGCAATTCATCTTGGCAACCGCCTGCGGCCAAAGCTTGCGGACGGCGAGGAAGAGCACGAACTGCGCCGTTCTTCTGTAAGCATCCTTGCCGCTGGGATCGGAATAGCGCAAGAGGCCGACCTTGCCGCCCGATGCCGCCATTGCCTTGCGGATGCTCTCGCGCTCGTGCGCCGCGTCCTCCATTCGCATTGGTATGTAATTCAGCGTGAAGACCTCGCCCGCGATCTTTGCCGCGATCGGGTCGGTCGAAAGCTTACCCGTGATAAGCCCGAATTCCTTGATTATATCGAGCAGACTCTGCTCGGGGCGCACCCAATAAACGTATCCGTCAATTAAAAGTTTCATATCCTTTCTCCAATCATTACTTAATATTATATGCAAAAGACTACCGGCGTGAACCGGTAGTCATTCAAATATGCAATACCGTAATTCAGTATAACATATTTTTTGCTGTATGTCAATAGTTTTTTAGATATTTGCAGCAACGCAGACGAGCCTTTTTGCCGCCTCGGCGAGAGAATCGATATAGGCGAATTCGTCGGGGGAGTGTATCTTTCCGCCGCGAACGCCGAGGGAATCTATGCAAGCCGCACCCGCGAAGGTGACGTCAGCCGCGTCGGACGCGCCCTTTCTCTTTGCCGCCTCGAGGACGGGAAGATCATTTTCGGCAAAGATCTCGTTCATTCTTGCAAGGAGAGCGACGTTCTTTTCGCTATATTCCATAGCCACGCGTCCCTTGGGGTTGTTGACGCTGCACTTGCATCCGGGGACGTGAACGGTCTCGGCGATCGACTTGACGTGCTCGCGCACCCAGTTGAGCTGATCGGTGTTCGCAAAGCGGATGTTCGCTTTGAACTCGCAATAGCCGGGCACGGTGTTCGAAACGGTGCCGCCGCTGATGACGCCGCAGTTGCAGGTGAGTCCTTCGTCATCCTTGAGCTTTTCAAGCTCGATGATCTTGTGCGCCGCATCAAGGATCGCGTTCGCGCCCTTGGTGGCACATTGCGATCCGTGCGCCTCAATGCCCTCGATCTTGAAGGTAAATGTGATCGTTCCCTTGCGGATGAGGCACGCCTTGCCCTTGTCGCTTCCCTCAAGATTGAGGAACGCGACCGATTCGAGTGCGCGGTCACACATATATCCTATAGTCTGCTTGTTGCTTGTGGCGCTGCTGACTTCTTCATCTGTCTGAAGGATCAGCTTGACGGGACGCGAGCGGAAGCCATTCTTATCGAGCGCGTCCATAGCGAGGAACGCCGCAACCGCGCCGCCCTTGCAGTCGGTCACGCCGGGGCCGTACATCTTATCACTCTCGATCTTCACCGCGGGGCTGCCGAATGAGCCGACGGGGTGAACGGTGTCGAGGTGCGCCGAGAAAATGATGGGCTTTTCCGCGGCATCGGGGTTGAGCGTGATGTCAACTACGTCGCCCGAAACGGGCTGACGGAAATATTCGACCTTCCATCCGCGCGCGCGAGCCATCTCGGCAAAATATTCGCCGCAGGCATCAACGCCCTCTTTGAACTTCGTGGGGCTTTCGATGTTGCAAACGTCCGCCCAGATCTTTACGTATTCCTCATTGAGGCTATCGACAGTATTAAATATTTCCGTGCACTTCATTGTGGGTACCTCCAAAGTTGTTGAACTAATTATAACATAAAAACCGCAGATTGTCAATCTGCGGTTTAAATGTTTAAAAATTATTCTGCTTCGCCTCTGCGCTTGCGGGAAACGATCGGGATCAGAACCATGGTCAGCGCAACTGCACCGACACATCCCCAAAGGATCAGGCTGTTATCGCCGGTCTGGGGCGCATCGGGGTCGTCGGGGCTGATGGGGAACGCCTCAACCTTGAACTGCCAATCGATATATCCGATAGCATCCTGGAACTCGTCGCCGAGAGTGATCGGCACCTCGAGTGTCAGGTCGAGATTGACGTCGCCGCCCGAATAGAGCGTGCCGAGGAAGACCCAATCGGTCATTCCGTCGGTCTGGTCAGCCGCGGCGTTGAACATGTAAGCCATCG
Organism: Eubacteriales bacterium; assembly: GCA_045541375.1. Classification (GTDB taxonomy): domain Bacteria; phylum Bacillota; class Clostridia; order Oscillospirales; family CAG-272; genus CAG-390. The sequence continues at coordinate 2,610 of JAZQJB010000148.1, forward strand.
TGTTGTCCGCGGAGTGCGCAACCGTCAGGTGCAGCTGCGAGAGGAATTCCTCCGAGCCGGGACGCGCGCCGAGCGAACGGATGTAAAGGTTGACCTTTACCTTGTTCTTGGGCGCATTGTAAAGACGAAGTGTTTCGGTCAGCTTGTCGCCGGGCATGACGTTCTTGAAGTTCGGGAACAGGTCATTCGGCGAATATTCGCTGCCGGGCGCGTAGATGAAGGTCTGCGAGTCGCCGTCATAAGTGACCTGACCCGCCGCATAAGCCGGCAGCACCGCCGAACCCATCAGCGCCATAGCAAGGAGTATTACAAAAAATCTCTTCATTGTGTGCCTCCTTAATTGATGCCATTTGCAGCCTCAGCCCAAGCACTCTGTGCATCATTTCCGAGATTGGACTGAATTGCAGAAGCTACGATTTCGATGGAAAGATAGTACTGAGATCCATCAGTTCCAACCGGACCGGGTACACGAAGCTGTTTTGCACTTGTAATCAACACTTCTGTCAGATTATAACCTTCATTAGGCGATACAGGAGCGGTATAATACCAATATCCATCAGCATCATTCTTAGCCCATTTGGAGTTGGGTGTATTGTATATTATCTCATACTCTCCGATTTTAGGAGCAATCGCCCAAACATCTCCGTTTGCGTTTTTCCAGTTGACAATCACCGCAACACGGATATAAGCCTCGGTATCACCGGTGTTTTTGATCTTAACGTTTGATTTTAAATCGCCCGTATATGCAATATTACCGGTATTTTCAGTAGCAGGGTTATTCTCCACAACCGCGCAAGCGACTTTGGAGGGGGTGAAGGTGTTGACTACGTCGCCGGTGGAGGCGAATACGTATGCCAGGGTCACGCCCACACCCACTACCAAAATCAGCGAAAGCGAGACAAGTAATATTGTCAGTCGCTTTTTAGTTAAATTCTTGAACATTTACTTGTCTCCTTTCTTATTTGCTTACAGGTTTAAATATGTTATCACACCAGCTGTCACCGTCGAGCCAGTACTCGGTATTACGGGTGTTGGTAAAGGTAGCAACGTTGTTCGAAACGCCGAGAGCCGGAATGTACAGCGATGCACTATCAAGTGTAAGGGTGCTCGCTTCAGTAACTCCCGTTCCGGAATAACCTGCTGCGGTACACTCATATCTCCAAGACCAGTTGGTCTTTTCGGTGATGGTGTATGCCTGACCTACGGTAAGACCGTAGATGGTAACCGAGTCATTGCCGTGGATGGTAACGTCAACGTTAACGTCGCCGCCCGAAACATTGAAGATAAACGTCTGGTTCGGGTCTACGCTGTCCCAACCCGTCTTCGTAATCGTCAGCGAGGTGAGATTGTACTCGAACTTGGCGTAGTAGGTTGTGCCGTCTATCCAAAGAGCGTCGGCAGCCTTTCTGGGCTCGATGGCTGCATCTGCGGTAATAAAATACTCGTTAGCGCATGCTTCATTACTATACCAACCGACAAACTTGAAGGTAGGATCGTTGGGATCTGCTACAGAACCGTTTGCCACGCCTGTTGCCGCACCAAGTTTTTCGGAGCCGGGTGTAACTGTGCCGAAATTAGTAGCTCCGGTAGGACCTACTGCAACGTAGTTGATAGTAACCTGAATCTCTTCAAACTTAGCGTAGAATGTTATACCATTGAAAAACTCTTCCGGGCGTAGATTGGGCTCGGGTTTAATTTGCGCAGAAGTAAAATCAGAACTAGTATAGTTAGGATCGATCTTCTTTGTACAAGCTTCATCCAAATACCAACCAACAAGCTTGTAACCGGGGTTAGCAGTCGCAGTCGAACCTTTTGCTGTGGGAGTTGCCATAAAGACGGTTTCCTTTTCGGGAGCAACAGTACCGCCACCGACAGCAACATAGTTGATGTATACGATTCTTTCTACATAGTAGAATACTCTTACATTTTTCTTAGCTGTCGAATCCTCTTCGATTTGAATAGTTATTGCATGACTTGCGGGGTCAACGCTATAACCTGATTTAGGAAGAGCAGCCTGAACAACTTGAGAACCATACAATGCCGTTCCTTTTATGGGCTCAAATACTTCTGTATCAGTGCCTTGAAGGATGAACTTAAACTCATAGGGATACTCATTTCTGTCATAGTAAAGCTCAATCAGCAATCCTTCATCAGTGACCTTCGCGGAAACTTGACCGTTTCCGACAGTCACTGCGACTCCGGTCTTTTGACCATCCACCTCGTGACTCGCTTCTGCCTTCTCGAAATGGAAACCTTCAATGGTTGTAAGAATATCAACAAAGTAATCGGATCCTTTTAAAGCATCCAAATCTGTAGTTGTAATATAAGGGGATGCGGTATTATATGTCGCACCATCGGGATTCTGCAAATAGTGTTTTACGAGAACGGGGGCATGTGTAGTATCCTTCTCATACCAGAATATAATTTCGTTCTCGCTCTCATTTGAAGAAAGAATAATTCTCTTCTGATACGCATCGGGTCTGTAATCTTTGATATACACAAAGTTCTCTGTATGAATTGCTTCCGAAGTCTCGGCTTCCTTTTGTGTATAGAGTACAGTATTCGTGCCTTTTTCCAGATACTTAACAGTATACTTGACTTTTTCTTTTTCTACGTAGATAAAGGTATATGTATTTTCCTCGCCCAAAAGGATGGTGAAACCATGGCTCTTGGTTTCGGGGAAATAACCTGTGCGGTACTCCTCATAAAGCTCGTTGCCATACTTCGCTTCAAAAGACTTATTATAGCCTGCAATCGCACTACCAGTGGTATCATCGGCAATATATGTCAAAGAGCCGTCGCTGTTTTCGATAGCATACTTGATCGTATATTTTGCGAGATCGTCAGCAACCCACTTACCGTAAAGTTGCATGCTTCTTCTGATGGGCATTTCAAAATCAAAGCCCTTTTCCTCGCCGTTATCCATATAAAACCAACCAACGAATTTGTATTCGCCGTTATCAGGGATAGCGGGTTCTTGTGCTGCAGTATTGTGATCAACCGTAATCGTTTGCAAATACTGCTTTCCGGCTTCCATATCAGCTTTTGTGATGTAAAGTTTCACTTCATGCTGAACGGGAGCCCACTTAGCATAGAGAATCAAGTTGTTGAAGGGCATGGTAGCACCTTCGGGATTCCATTCGGTTCCATCCAAGCATTGCTCAGTCGTATACCAACCGCCAAATACGTAGCCATCGGGGTCATCACCGGTATATACAGGATTCTTTAATGCTTCATCAGAATCAATTACACCTGAAATATCCTCTTGGTACAACTTATCTCCCTTATCAATCAACTGGCTACCATTTTTGAACTTCAAATTATAATAATTTCTTGTGTAATAAATGTAATATTGGGTTCCCGCGTAATTTTTGGAGCTACTATGGTAAGTAAAGCCAGGGATTTCAATATAATCTTCCGACGTGAATGACCAACCATCTGTACCAACTGTATAATCCGGTTTAACTTGAATCGTGGTTGTTTGACCATTCTTATATTCATAGTAATGAATTGTACTGCTACCACTTTGTCTTGTACCATAAATGATTAAGTTGCTATTTGGCATAGCAGGAGCTGCCGTATAGAAAGTTGAACCTCCGTATGAAACTAACCACTTCATAGTCGGAGCAAGACTCCACCAAGCAGATGTATCTTGCCCATATTTGATACCCTCAAATTTTACGCCATAACAACCGTTAGAAACAGAGTGAGAATGATTTGTCACACCGATTTGACCACAAATGGCGCTACCAGAATAACAAGAAGTTTGATGAGTGTGTTCTTTTCCTCCATAAGGACATTTATTGGTATTACAGTTATATGAGTTATGGTATCCCGTACGAGTACAACATTCGTCATGAGAACACTCATGTTCGTAATTATATCCACAGTTCAAATTATAACACGCAGAAGTATGCACATGCACATTACAAATCAGCGGACCATCACTATACGCAAATATCAAGTTATAAGTATTTCGCTTATAGTAAACGTTTATTACGGATGAACCGTCACCTTTAATCAATACACCCTGATCTGCACGGTCAAAATGGAAACCTATAAGGGTGCCGTAGGTGTCACCGCCATTAACCGTCGAACCCGGAACACCGTTATGCTGTTCCACCTTCAAAATACTGTAGCCATTATCGTTGGCATTTTCACCCCAATATGCAATGAAATAATTTACGCCATCAGGATTCGCAGACCAAATCGCGGAAATAGTGGTATTATGATTAGGCATTTTGGTAGGAAGCGTTGGATTCCAACCTTCAAACACGTATCCGGCACGAATTGGAATACCAACCGAGATCGGCGTATCGACACGAGCATAAATCGGTTCAACATTATAACCGCCGCCAAGTTCAAACGACATCAGAAAATACAAACGGTCATACTTTATAATAAGCGCTTTTGAACCATCAGCCACAATCTTTTGCTCAACATCGTACGGCAACATATAAACGCCGTATTGAGTCATCTGGTCTTCGGAAAGACCGCGTCCTTCGCCGACCATTGAATCGGTGTAACCTTTTTTTGTTTCTCTCAAAAACTCGGTATATCCCTCATCAGAAACGTTCTGAAACTGATGAATAACAAGGAAATCAACTTCTGCGGCATCATAATAGACCGTATAGCTCTTATCCTCATCAATATCTGAAATATCAATCTCAAATTCTTCCTGTTGGGGTGTATAGCCCAAAACAGAGGGGCTCTTAACCGTCAGTTTTAAGTCTCCGCCTGCTTCAATGGTTGCAGTATAAGGATTAGCAGCTTGACTGCCGTCGACAAAAACATAATTAATTACAACCGTATAAATTGTTGTGCTTGCACTAGTCGTTTCCTCTGTTATATCATCCGCAAAAGCTCTGGGGATGGAGATAGAGTAGGTCGAGGATTCATAGACTGTGACGGGAACTGCGGCAGAATAGATAGTTTCGCCTGCATAAGTAGACTTACAACGGACATTTACCGTGGAAGTGCCATTTGCTGCAAGAATCGATGCGACCATACCGTAAGAGAGTTTGACGGTTGCACTATCCTCACCGTAAATATCAACCCACTTGCCGGAAGCATACTCGATCTGCCAAGTGTACGCGGCAACCGAACCTTGTGCAGAAACAGCAGTAAGCGTAGGCTTGTCGTACTTCTCCATTGAAAGTGAACTTACTCCCAAAATAGATACGTTTCCTTCGGCAACTTCCGGTACAAAAAGACTTAGTGCGCTTGCAGTATCTGAACTTCCGGAAATATATCTTTGAAGAACCCAGAATCCATCACTATAGAATTCCTTGCTCAACACATTACCGGATATTAAGGAAATTTGATACCAAAGTGTAATTTCGACAACACCGTCAGAATACTCTTCTGTTAAAAGTTTGTAATCATCAATCCTAAATACGGAACCATCTGAAAAGTCTTCGGGGAAAATTTGCCAAGAATTATCCTGCCATGTTGTATCAGGTTCAACATCAATTATTGCAGTTTCGATATCAAGCGTAGCATATTGTCCTATATGAGACTCATAATCATCATCGGCACCCTCCGCAAATACAGTCAGATCGACTGCGGGGATGAGGGGGAGGATCATGAGGACTGCCAGGAAGAAGGCAATTATTTTATGTGTTCTGAAGTTGTTCATTTGTTTGCCTCCTTTCAGTCGGCGATGGGCCAGCCGGCGGCGTCAAAGACTGTTGCGCCGTTGTGCGCGGTCTGGACTCCGTGGGCTGTTACGTGGATCATTGTTTTGCTCTGCTGGTACATATTGCTCATATTGGGCGCGAAGGAGACCCACTCGAAGATGGGCTCGGTGGTTGCGCCGGGGGTGAGGGGCTCGAGATAGTAGAACCAGCCGTCTACCTCCGCCCAGTTTTTCTCGTTGAGCTCGTAGCTTACGAGAGAGAGATCGGGCGTGCCGGTCACTCCTGCCGCGAGAAGGAGCTCCTTATCGAGCTTGACGCGCACCCAAGCGGTCGCGAAGCCGTTGTTCTTGACCTGCACGATCTTCGAAACGCTCGTGCCCGGGACGACGTCGATCGGGTCGGTGAACGGTTCGAGCTTGCCGCCGGAGAGCGTGTACTCCTCAAGCCGTATACGCACGTTTCCTGCCGTTACGACGTTCGTGGCGGTATCCTCGTATGTATAAAACGCTGCCGTGCCGTATGCCACGATCGAGAGGCATATAGCGATGAGGGCGCATACCAGTATCTTTTTCTTCATTTATTTTTCTCCTTTCGGATGTCGAATTATCTGTTTTCAGGGCATATATGGCTTCCCCGGGATATTTCCCAAGAAAGTCATATACACCCTGCTCCCAAAAAGGGAGCAGAGTTGTAAAATGATCAGTCTATATCGATCGCGTATTCTGCAGCGCCCTGGTTGTGGTATGCCTCGTAAGCGTCATAAACGTTTGCGAAGGTTGCAGCCTGGATGCCGTATGCAGTAACGACGATCTCGACGTCGTTCAGATTATATCCGATTGCGTTGCCGCCGATGGTGTAGACGCCGCGCGCGTTGTCGTAATCGACTGCGGAGTCAACAAACACCTTCGACATACCAACGGTGGTCGATTCGCCTGCGGTCAGAACGCCGTTGTAAAGAACGGTGTAGACGTTGCAGCTGACGCCGTTGACAAGAACGCCCTCTTCGACCTGGTAGTCAACGATCCAGCACTTATCCTCGGGGGTAGCGGTGGTCTGGCCTGCTTCCCAATAAGACTGGTTGTTCTGGTGTCCGAGCCAGTTGCGGCCGGCATGGTTAACGTGGAGGATGCCGTTGTCGATAGCTGCGGGTACGGAATAAGTGTACCAAACGTAGGTGGGAATGCTTCCCGCCTCGAGCTTAACGGTGACGTCCTTGGTAACCGATGCGCCGGGGATGAGCTGCGAGCCCTGAATGAAGTTCTCGTTCAGGGTGATATCAACCTTACCCGAAGTGAAGACATTAGTCTTGCGGTCGGTGTCGGTGAAGTACGCAAGCGAAGCGCCGGCTACAGCTACAACTGCCATGCAGATAACCAGACAGATAGCTAAAATTTTCTTTTTCATGTTAGTTTACCTTACTGTGCGTTTCCAAATGCGAAAGCATCCTTGAAAGCAGTGGTCATTGCATCGAAGCAATCGTCAAAGGTCTGGGTCTGAACCGCGTATGCCTTTACGTTGATCTTGAGATCGACGATCTTAGCCATTTCGGCGTTATCCCACTCTGCAGGAATGGTGATGGTGTCAAAGAGAGTTACTGCCTCGGTGGGAGCCATGATCTTCTCCATGAATACGTAGAATACGTAAGCACCGTCAACGTTTTCCTGGTAGATGGAGTAGGTCTCATTACCGAAAACGGGGAGTACGCCGCCTGCGAGAGGATGGTCTTCCTTAGCAGCAGCTTCGCCGCTCATAAGTCCGCCGCTCGCGAGCTTGTTGATGTCAATAAGATCTGTGCCTTCAATGCCGATGAGGGACTGAAGATCGGTTGCCGAAACGGTAACGATTGCAGCAACGTATGCCTTTTCGGAATCAGCTGCAAGAGTGATGGTGGGGTCCTTGGTGATAACCTGACCGGGATACATCTTGCCGTAATCCTGATCCTCGGAAGTGCGGTCTTCGAGAGTTTCCTTAATGTAATTGTCTTCGTCGAGAACAACTTTTGCTTCGTCAAGGGTGATGTCAACTTTACCGGAGGTGAAGGTGTTTGCCTGCTCGTCGGTATCGGTCAGATACGCGAGAGATGCACCGGCGATAGCCACTACAGCCATCGAAATAACAAGCGCAAATGCAAGAATCTTTCTTTTCATGTTAATAGTTCCTTTCAATTATTTTGAAGGGATTATGCTGCGGGCTCTTCTACGTACCAAGGATGGTTAGTCTCAGTGATCTCGCCGAAGGAAGCGGCGAATGCCTGCCATGCGTCGGTGAAGCCTTCGCACTGAACAGCCTGGGTAGCTACGAGGATCACTTTATTAGCAAGACCTTCGTTTGCTTCGGCAGCGGAGATAACATAGTATCTGCCATCTTCATCACCGTAAGGCATATACCAGCCATCTTCTGCACCGTCTTCGGGATCGTCCTCATAGTTAAGGTCGTTGTCGAGGTAGAAGCCAACCATGTTGGGAGCGGTCTCATCGCCGGGCTCAAGGGGAAGAACGTTGGTGATAACGGTGAGGTCGTAATTCTTGCCATTGATCTCAACGTTCTTTACAATGTAATGCTTAGAATAATCGGGGCGGCCACCTTCCATAGTAGGATACTCTTCCTGATTCTCGGTAGTACCGTAGTACCAACCGTTGGGAGTATTGGTATCGGAATCGGAAATAGCATTCCAATGGATCCAGTTTTCGGAAACGTTGCCGTCGGAAGCATCCTCGTTGGGGTTAACGGGGACAGCGATGATGGTACGAACGTATGCATCAGAGTTACCGGTGTTCTTTACGGTAACGATCTTGTCAACGTAGTTGGGGAATGTACGAACGCCGAGAGTAATGGTGTAGTCATTAACCTTAAGATCATACATTCTTGCGGGGTCGCCGCCGAGCTCCTTGGGAAGATCGTAAACTGCGGGGAAAATCTTCTGCTTGTCGGTAAATGGCTTAATCTTGTTGGTGTACTTACCGTCTTCCTTAATACGCTCATACTCGAGCTGGTCGATCTTTACGTTACCGATGGTGAATACGTTATCCTGCTCGTCGGTATCGGTCAGGTATGCGAGAGAGATGCTTGCTACTGCGGTGAGAAGCATGATAGCTGCAATAGCAACTGCTAAAATTTTCTTTTTCATTGTGTTAATTCCTTTCGTTTATGTGTTTCGGGAATTAGTTCTGGGAAGCAGCAACAGTGCCGCCGAAGGGACAATATGTACCAACTGCGCCGAATGCCTGATCGAGAGCGGTGAATGCTGCGTTTTCATCATCACCCCAACCCTCAGCCTGAACAGCCTCGGAAATAACGAGAATATCGAAGTCCTTGCTCAGATCAAAATCAATGTTCTTATCAGCAGTGCCGGGTTTATCGAGGAAGTAACCACCTTCGGGAGCCCAGTTTACGTATGCATCAAGATATACACCGAAGAGAGAAGGAGCGGTGGTTTTGGTGGGAGCAACCTTGGTAGCATGAGTTACAACGTAAACGTTGTAAAGAATACCATCTACAGTAGTCTGATAGAAGTTCCATTCGCCGCCGTTACCGGGCCAATCGTTGTCAGTGCTCTTGCCCCAATACCAAGCATTGGGAATATTTCCGAATGCAGTAGAGATTTTCTTATCATATTTTGCAGAAGCTGCATTCCAGTGAAGGATGTTTGCGCTTGCATCAAATGCGGTAGGTCCATCATCGAGAGCTGCGGGGAATGCGATATGTGTACGAATGTAAGCATCTTCGCTACCGGTATTGGTAACGGTTACAAACTTGTCAATGTAGTTAGCGCCGTGATGATAACCATCAGCGTCTACGGAATCGTTAATGATGGGGTAGAACTTCTTGGAGTCGGTACCGTAATCATTGCCTTTGCGATCCAATTCGTTCTGTACGATCTGTACGTTACCAACAGTAAAGGTGTTGGTATCATCATCGGTGTCCATAAGGTATGCAAGAGATACGCTTGCAAGAGCGGTTACAACCATGATAGCCGCGATTGCGAGTGCAAGAATTTTCTTTTTCATAGTAGTAAGTCCTTTCTGAAATTGGGTTGTATTATAAGGTTAGTTATAATTGGGGGTTAGTTGGCAGCTGCAGGGACGCCTTTATTCTGGGCAATAGACCATGCAAGTTCTACTGTAGCTACATTTTCATACTGAACTGCATCAGCATGGAAAGACAACTTGGGTAATGCATTTTTATCGATGTTTGCAAAATCAGTTTTCAATACATCATTAGGAACTATTACTATATTATCCTTAATGATATAAAACTCCTGGTTCGAAGAACTATTTTCAACAATGCGATAATATACCGTGGTACCAGTTGCTACATCTTCAGAATACTTATTCCAACCATCAGCTATAGTATATGAAAGATAATTATTCACATTGTTTGATGCTGTAACTGTAACAAAGAGCCAGCATTTTTCGCTATTAGCTAAAACAGTTACTTTAGGATCCTTGGGATATGTAGAACCAGGAATCATCTTATATTCTCTTATATCTGTCTTTCCGTCAGTATCCTTAGCAGTCTCGGACTCAACAAGTGTGATATTGATATCACCATAAGTAAAGGTATTTACAACATCTTGAGTATCAACAAAAAGGTAAGCTATAGTTCCTCCAACTGCTACGAGAAGAGCCAGAGAGAGTGCAATAATAGAAGCAAGAAGTATTTTCTTTTTCATTTTAGTTTACCTCTACTTATTAATTAAGTCCTGCCCATTCAATGGCAGCTTCATCAGCTACATCCTGATTGGTATTCTTGGACTGATGCGCATATGCTTTAATCACAACATTTTTCTTTTCCAACTCTTTGACATCAGAAACAGTCAAGTATTCAGAGAAAATAATCTTACTGAATACCGGAAGGGGCTGATCTTCATCAGAATATTCTACCGGATTTTCATTGTTGTAACGATACAGAACAGAATTATCTTTTGATTCAATTTCGATCCAGATATTGCTATCAATATTGTAAGTAGCAGCAGTACCGAGATCATTAGTTACAAGTACATAAACAAAGCAATCCTCGCTTTTTGCCTTTACAGTTACAGTAGGATCTTTATCCAACTTATCTCCAGGAACAACGCGTGTATAATCAATACCTTGTGTATTCGTACCTTTTTCTTCTGTCAAGGTAATTTCAATTTTACCATAAGTAAAGGTATTAGTAACCTCATTAGAAGTTACATTCAGCCAAGCAACGGTTACGCTAGCAGCTGTAACAACAGCAAGTGCAATTGCCACAACGGCAATAAGTAATGTTTTCTTTTTCATAGTTGTAATTCCTTTCTATTTAAGAAATTATTTGTCCCAAGTAGCGGGAGCTGCAGCCCATGCATCTGCTGCGGTATTAAATCCGTCAGCCTGAATTGCATAAGCCTGTACGGTTATGGTCTTGCTGTTGTATGCAGCTACATCAGCAGTACCGGTAATCTTGAAGTAATCGAATACGGGGACGTTCTGTGCTGCATTTCTTGCATCAACCTTGGCATTGTATGCCCATACATTTTCTACACCGTTTACAGGAATCCAACCCTTAGCCGTCATCTGTACTTCAACGGTGTCTGCATCCTGAATTGCTGCGATAGCATCAACAACTTTTACAAAAAGCCAGCATTCTTCACTGCCCTCAATTACGTGGACGATAGGATCCTTGGTGTACTTATGACCGGGAAGAAGCTTATACTCATTGGCAATTCTACGATCACCAGTAACTACTTCACCGTAAAGATCCACAGGAGCCTCGTCGAGCTTAATCTCTACCTTACCAACAGTAAAGGTGTTTGTGACAACATCAGAAGTCGATGTCAAAAATGCAAGTGTAGCAAATACGGTGCTTACAACAAGCAGGACTGCGCTGAGCGCGAGGAGTAGTGCTTTAGTTCTTGTTTTCATAACAAAAACCTCCTTATTTTGATTTAGTAATTGAATTTATGTTAAAAGGGATCAATTAACCCTCTTTGTTTTCGCCGTTTTGCGGGCTTTCGGTCTTCTCGCCGTCTTCGGCGGGGGCGGTCTCTTTCTTCTTTTCCGTTTTATCTGTCTTTGCAAAGATGTCGGGCAGGAAGGCGAGAGCCAGGATGATCGCACCTACCGCAAGCGCGATATACATGCCGGGCGGGTGCTGTACGTAATATGCGACGTAGCCGAGGAATGGGATCTTAAAAATGGGTTTGCCGATGAGGTTTTTGAAGTGAACGGGCGGGTCCTCGGTATAGATCTTCTCGCCTGTGGTCTCGTCGATATTGAAATTCGCGTCGCCGCGCGTGTAAAAATGCTGATTCTCTGCATCTATCGCAATTACGCGGTGCGTTGCGGGCATATCGTTTGAGAGCACGAAGGTGATTACGTCGCCGACCTTAACCTCCGCAGGGTCCACTTCCTTGACGTAGATCAGCGCTCCGACGGGATATTCCGGCTCCATCGATCCCGAAATGACCGAGTAAACCTGAACTCCGACAAGGCGCAAGCCTACGAGCAAGACCGCGAATACCACAACGATCACTACGATAACGGTCGTTATGATATTCCAAATTTTCTTAAAATTCAATCTTTTTCCTCACTCCTTTTCACCCAAAAAATTTAGTAAATGTTAGGAATTTGCCTAACTTTTACCAGTTAATGGTATTTTTCTTTACAGAAGAATTTTGACGTATATCATTATATCACGTTTTGTTTACAAAAGCAAGTCTTTTTGCAAAAAAGTTTTAACAATTTGATTATATTTTTTGTGCGTAGTGCCATATTCTCGGCGAGGGTACCATATGTAGTGTCGGGTTGGACTCAACTTACATTTATTGCTAATATTATAACCCTATTTAGATGTATACTTTATTAGGTAGATTGTCAACGAGGTATATTATCCATTAAAATATATATCGAGGTGATGCAATGATAACCCTGACACTCGAAAAATTGCTTGAAGAAAAGAAGATCACACGCTATGAGCTTGCCAAGCGCACGGGAATCAAATTTCAGATAATTGACAATTACTATAAGAACCGAGTTGTGCGCTACGACAGCTACATTCTCGATAAGATATGCGCGGCTCTCGACTGCGACGTTTCGGATCTTATTGAATATCGCAGTGACAAATAAGAAGGATGGCTATATGCCATCCTTTTTATTTTGCGTTATATGCGAGTCTGAGGGCGTCCTCGATGAGTTCAGCCCAGATCGCCATTCCCTCGGAATTGGGGTGGAGCTTGCCGTCGCAGGTGTATTTTGCGTAATCGAGGCGGCTCATTCGGCTTTCGGTGAGGCGGACGATGTACGCACCGTAATGCGCGGCGCATTTTTCGATGATTTCGTTATATTTGACGAGCAATTCGCTCTTCTCTTCCGTGCGCCACGCCATATTAAATAGGAAGACTTTTGCGTTCGGGTAGCGTTTTGCGATCTTCCGGAGCATCACGGCGTAGCCCTCGGCGAAGGTGGCGGGGACGAAGCCATCGGATTCCGCGCGAGTGAAAAGATCATCCGTGATCTCGCCCGCGGGGCGTTCCTTTGTGAAATCGTTGTTGCCCATAAAGGAGACGATGAGATCGGGCTCGGTGCCGTCCGTGCGGTGGAGCTCGGTCGGGCGGGTGTTCCATCCCGAGGCGGCGGGGTTGTCGTCAAGGATCTTCGAGCCGCTCCAGGAATTGTTGACGCAGAGGGTCATTTCGTACTTATCGATCAGCCTGCCCCAGAAAGTCTCGCCGACGGTCAGATCGCGGCACTTGACGTTTTCCGACTCGGGCGTGCCGTAATACTGCTTGTTGGCACCGATGGTGGGGTTGTGATCGGTGTTGTTCGAATATCCGTCATAGGTGCACATACTCGCGCCGAAGACGGAAAGTTTCTTTCCTTTTAATATATTATGCAGCATCTTTTTTTAAAACCTTTCTATAAGGAAGCGCAACTATGACGCCGAGGGTGACAAGCCCGATCCAAACGAGGATGAGATTGCTCCATCCGATCGCCTCGATTGCGCCCGAAAAGGTTATGTTTGCAAGCGCGGCGGCGGAATAGCTGAGGAAATCGAGGAATCCCGTTGCCGACGAAACAAGTCCCGTGTCGCGCAGACTGGGGCAATAGCGGCTCCAGAGCATCGTTGCCGCCGCGTTCGAGGACATGATGGCAAGCACGATGAAGATTATGTTGAGAGCGGGGAACTTGACGAAATAGGTGAGCACAAAGAAGATGACCGACGAGGTGAAGACGATCAGAATCGTCTTATCCATATCGTGTCCGAGGCGCTCATAGAGGAAGATCGCGATAAAGGACGTCATCGAGATGGCAAGAGTTGCGCCCGTGAAGATGCTCGCCGCCTCGGTTGCGGTGAAGCCGAGATACTGCGCTATGTAGGTGGGCAGCCAGAAGACGACCGAGGTACGAACGACGCCCGTGAGTATCGAGATGAGCGAGAATTTGACGATCTGACGCTCGAAAAGGATCTTCAGATTGCCCGCGCCCTTCTCTTTCGGCTTGTACTGACCGTATTTTACGAGTCCCTTTTTCTCAAAAACGGTAAAGAACGCGAAAACGCTTGCCGCCATCAGCACAAGCACGCCCGTGCTGACGAAGAAGACGCTCTGCCAACTGAGAAATACCGCCAAAAGCCCCGCCGCGGGTGAGCCGAGGAGCGAGGAGAAGGTGTATCCGAGCGAGCAACGGGTGGTGTAGATCGGCTCGGTGTTTTCCGAGACCACCTTCGTCATCGGGCCGTAGATCATCGAAAGGAAGAATCCCGTCAGTCCGTAAACGATCATCGCCGCGTTCGGCTTTTCAATGATGACGGGCAGGAGCAGATTCGTCACGCCTGCGAAGAAAAGACCGAAGGTGAGCATATACTTCGCCTTGATCTTGTCGCCTATCGCGCCGTTGATGAGCTGACCGCAGGCGTAAAAGAGGAGATAGAGCGCGGAAACGCCGCCGATATACTCCTCCGAAAAGCCGCCCGCGACCATCTGCGGCGTGACGGCAGAAAGGATGTTTCTTGCTATGTAAACAGCGAAATACGCCACCGAGCAGAGCGAACCGAGATAGATCGCGTTTTTCGCGTTTTGTGAGATCTTCATACAGTTGCCTTTCAAAGTGATATAGGATAATTATAACACACTTTTCTCGATTTTTCAACTGAAAAGCGTTATTAGCAACAAAATAAATCTTTCCTATTGTTTTTTCTTTTCACTTATGTTATAATATACCTGTGCGGGTACATTAGATCTTTATCATCTCCGAACGCGCAAATTATTTATCGGGAGAAAGAAAAATGAAGATAGCTTTTGGCTGCGACCCCAATGCCGCGGCACTCAAACTTGAACTTATCGAATTCGTACGCAACCTCGGTCACGAAGTATGTGACTTTGGAAGCGACGACACAATTTACGCTAACGTAGCCTTCGAGGTTGCGGAAGCAGTCGCCGCTAAGAAATACGACCGCGGCATACTTATCTGCGGAACCGGCATCGGCGTTTCGATCGCCGCAAACAAGGTTAAGGGAGCTTACGCAGCCTGCGTTCACGACGTTTATCAGGCACAGCGTGCAGAGCTTTCGAACCACGCAAACATCATCACCCTCGGCTCACAGGTCGTCGGAAACGAGCTTGCAAAATGCATCGTAAAAGAATACCTTTCGGTCACATACGATGAAAACAGCCGCTCCGCTCCCAAGCTTGCGAGAATTTACGAATACGAAGGCAAATAAAGAATTCACTCACCCATTTGGGTGAGTGAATTCTTTATTTGCCAAGGATCTTTTGTACGA
This sequence comes from Eubacteriales bacterium, assembly GCA_045541375.1. Lineage (GTDB taxonomy): Bacteria > Bacillota > Clostridia > Oscillospirales > CAG-272 > CAG-390. The sequence goes on from JAZQJB010000148.1 coordinate 17,990, forward strand.
TCCCGAAGAATTTGTCCCAAACACGGGGATTTGCGGCAAGGACGGGCGAGGGTGCGGAAAAATCGATATCCGTTCCCTCCGCATTTTTGATGATACCTCCCGCCTCGCGGACGAGAAGCGATCCCGCGGCACAATCCCAGGGGGAAAGCAGAAGTTCGAAAAAGATATCGTTTCTGCCCGCGGCAAGATGCGCGATATCAAGAGCTGCCGCGCCGGGACGGCGGACGTCGCTGCACTCGCTGTAAACGGCATAAGCAAGGCGGAAGCTCTGCTCACCCATTTCCTTTTTCATATGGGGGCAAGTGCCGAAGGCGAGGATGGAATGTGGCATATCGCGGTCGGATACCCTCATCGGCTTTCCGTTCAGGAACGCGCCGCCGCCCTTGGTTGCCGAGAACATCTCGTCGGCATAAGGATCGTAGACCGCGGCGAATTTTATATCACCGTGCGAGAACATTGCAACCGAAATACAGGAATAACGGTAATCGTGGACAAAATTGGTAGTTCCGTCGATGGGGTCGATGACGAAGCAATAGTCGCGCATAAGGTCCTCGGCGTTGTTTTCCTTTTCCTCGGCGAAGAAAAAGGCATCGGGGATGATCTTGGTGATCTCGGTCATCAAGAAATTCTGAACAGCAACGTCGTAAACGGTTACCATATTAGCCGCGTCGCCGCCCTTTTCGCTGACCGCGCCCTCAATATCGCGCGCGCCCGTCATAATTTTGCCCGCCTCGAGGATGAGGGGGAGGAGAAGATTTTCGAGATTTTTCATGGTGTATCCTTTATTTTACATATAATATTTCTATCAATTATTCATTCTTCATTTTTCATTATTCATTATTCATTTGCATCACATAACCATTCTAATGAATAATGAATAATGAATGATGAATAATGAGCGAGTGCCAACAAATCGAATGAAGTGTTCTTAACTCTGCACTTCCTTACCGTTTCACTTTCGGTTGATAGCGCACCTCATTGACCGAATAGACGGTCAGAAATGCCTTTGGGTCGGTCTTTTTGACGAACTCCATCAGTTTGCGGTATTCGTTTTTATCAACTATCGTGACGATCTCGGTGCGGGAGGTGCCGTCATAGGCACCGAAGCTTTCGTATAGGGTCGCGCCGCTGTGGAGCTCGTGGAGCAGATAGTTGATGATCGTTTGCGTGTGCTCCTGCGAGATTATGCAGACGCGGCGCTTGATGTTGAGACCGAAGATGAATCTGTCAACGATCATACCGCTGCAATATGTACCGAGAACGCTGAGCACGACGGTTTTGGTGTCGTAGCAGATCGCGGACGAGAAGGCGACCACCAAGCCCGAGACCGAAATTGCAGTTCCGAGCTCCATCTTGAGGTGCTTGTTCATGATCTTCGCGACGATGTCGAGTCCGCCCGACGAGGCGTTGACGGAAAACAGAATTGCCATTGCAAGACCGACGACGAGGAGGTAGCAGATCATATCGAGGAGGGGATCCTCGGTCAGCGACTTGAAATCGGGGAAAATGATCTCAAATACGCCAAGGGAAGCGGGCACGAGGATGGTGGTATAGACCGTTTTTGCTCCGAATTCGGGTCCAACGAGCAAAAATCCCATCGTCAGAAAGATGATATTCAGCGCAAGCGAGATCACCGAGACGGGCAGGGGGATGAAGTTCGAGAGCACCATTGCAAGTGCCGATCCGCTTCCGACGGCAAGATGCGAGGGAAGCATAAAGAAATAGATCGCCGCCGCAGCCATCACCGCGCCGAAGGTTATGATAAGGTATTCCTTGATAGCTCTTTTAACCATGGTTTTACACCTTTTCTTCCATATTACATATATTATATCACATTTTCTGAAAAAGTCCATAGTTTTAAATAAAAAACATAGAACCCAGATAGGTTCTATGTTTTCATTTATTCCCGAAAAACAGATGGGTCATTAACGTACCAATCGGGGGTTACAATGTCGAGCAGCGGGGGAATAATTATCTCGCCGGTTTTTGTGTCTATAACACATTTCATTCTCGTGGTTGAATGATCCTCATTAAGTTTTGTTCGGATGGCAAACACGAAACCGTTCTTTGCATATATCGACTCTATAGCCGCGTTTTCTTCTTCGTATATCAAGCGCATATTGGAACCGTCAAAATCAGTCATGTAGATCTGCGTTGTGCCGCCATACAACAAATTTTTTGCTTGTTCGGAAAAAATCTGATATGCCTCTGCCCTGCTCATATTATTTTCATATTCTTTAATAAACTGATTTTTTGTTTTCATAAGTTCCATATATTCATCATAAGTAGATAAATTGTCAAACAACACACCTTCGTCAGCAAGTGCACACAATTTATACTCATTGTAATCAACAAAAACTGATCTCTTTTCGTTAGTCTTGAGATCAAAATAAATAAAACCTTCGAAATCGTAAAATGCGTAAGCATTTGTACCCGCTAAATTTTCAGGTCGAAAATCAAAATAATTTTCTTTTCGCATATCACTTCCATCGCGATTACAGCAATGCATAACACCTGTATCATCCCAAAAGAAAAATCTCTTACTTGATACTGCAGTCAAAGAATAGTTTGACGGAATCTCGAATAATTCCTTAACATTGCCCGTTTTAACATCATGTTCGCAAAGTATCTGCCTGGTTTTTGGAGTATAATCAAGCACATTTTGACCTTCACCGCCCTGCTGATAACCGGTTCCGCTATAATCAAGTATTTGTTTTACGTTATAGTATTTTCCTTCGAAAACACTGCAGCCGACCCATCTGGTCATTACGTCGCTGGAGAGATCTTCTTCGCACATACTTCTTGATTCTCCGGTTTTTAAATTATAACACATAGTAGAAATACGTGAAACGTATTCATCGTCCTCTTGCTTCGTATGAAAGATTAACCAATCTCCGACAATTCTATTTATAGCGATATCCGGCTCATGCTTGCCAGCTACTGGCTGTACGAGCATTAAACAACCCGATTCAAAACTGTGGTTACAAACCGGATCAAGGCAAACGCTCGAAGTCAGACCCGTAGACGGATTAAATTTCACAATACGATTCATATAAACATCGTCATAACGTATATATTCCTTACCGTCTCTCACCAATAGTCCGCTCGGCCCGATCGTTTTTTGCTGTTCAATGTATATCCAACAGCCTTCGTAATAAAAGCCATAATTCGTGCTACCATCTTTGTACGGTGATCCATCCGTAAAATATTCTTCATAGGCATCGAATGATACTTGCGAAGTTTCATAGGGATCAATATAAACTGAACGGCAAGAAGACAGTATTGTGCATAAAATAAGCATTAAAGTGATGAATCTTATTGATTTCATAATTCGTTCTCCTTTGTGTTTTCTCAATCCCCGCGGCTTTGCCGAGGAGAGATCTCGGCAATATATCAATCAACTTTCCTTGAAAACAGATGGGTCATTAACGTACCAATCGGGGGTTACAATGTCGAGCAGCGGGGGAATAATTATCTCGCCGGTTTTTGTGTCTATAACACATTTCATTCCCGTGGTTGAATGATCCTCATTAAGCTTTGTTCGGATGGCAAACACGAAACCGTTCTTTGCATATATCGACTCTATAGCCGCGTTATCCTCTTCATATATCAAGCGCATATTGGAACCGTCAAAATCACTCATATATATTCGAGCGGTGCCACTATACAATATTTTCCGCAATTCATTACCAAATAAACTCACGGCTGCCATTTCGCCCATACTGTCCATACGGTCTGCAACAAACTGCTTTTTGGTTGCACTAAATTCCATATATGCCTCGTATGTAGATACATAATCAAATATAATACCTTCCTCAGCAATGGAGCATCTTTTGTATACACGAAAGCCGGAATCAACGTTTTTTTCCTTATTAGTGCTGAGATCAAAATAAGAAAAACCGTTTTCGGACTCAGAAAAAACATAAGCATACGTACCTGCCGAGTTTTCCGGTCGGAATCTCAGATATTTTTCTTTTCGCATATCACTTCCGTCGAGATCACAACAATGAATATTTCCGGAATCATCTGCAAAAAAGAAACGTTTATTGGATACGGCAGTTAAAGTATAAGTGTCGGGTATTTCAAACAATTCATTAACAGTTCCTGTTTCAATATCATGCTCACAAAGAATATGCCTGGTTTGGGGTGAATAATCAAGAACACTTCGGTCTTCCTCACCTTGTTGATATCCTGTTTTACTGTAATCAAGAATTTGCTTTACGTTATAGTACTTACCTTCAAAAACACTACCACCGACCCATCGGGTCATTATTTCGCTGGAGAGATCTTCTTCGCACATACTTCTTGATTCTCCGGTTTTTAAATTATAAATAGTGGTAGTAATACGCGCAACATATTCATCATCATCTTGACGAATGAAAAAAATCATCCAATCACCGATAATACGCTTTACTACGATATCCGGAACACGTTCTCCCGGCTTTGGCTGAACAAGCATTAAGCATCCGGATTCAAAACTATGGTTACAGACAGGGTCAAGGCAAACACTCGAGGTAACACCGGTTACCGGGTTATATTTGACGATACGCTTCATACTAATTTCTTTGTAGGATATATACTCCTTGCCGTCTCTTACCAATAATCCCCCGGGACCCTTTGCCTGTCGAGTTTCAACATATATCCAACAGCCCTCGTAAAAAAAGCCATCATATGTATCTCCTTTTTTCAACGGAGTGCCGTCAGTAAAATATTCATTTTCAACATTGATATTAACCGAGGAACCTTTTTCTGTGCTCTCTTCGGGATCAATATAAACTGATTGACAGGACGGAAAAAGCGAACAAAACAGAAGAATTATTGCGATCAATCTAGCTTTTTTCATTAGTTTTCTCCTTCATCTTTATGTTATCCCTGTTACTCCCGTGAGGGGATTTCTATGTATACTCGAACCGAAAAGCGCATACGAGGTCGGTCAGCGCATGGCATCACCCCTCTTACAAATAATTATTGTTAATTATTCGTAAGTATCGGTGAGCTTATCCTCAATAGTATCCACCGAACCATCGGTTCC
>JAZQJB010000149.1:0-42710 GCA_045541375.1 Eubacteriales bacterium
CCCCCCCCAGGGAAGCTGTTCGGGGCGCTGTTTATAAGTGAAAAGTGAAGAGTGAAAAGTGAAAAGTGAAGGTAACTTTTCTCGCTATGCTCGAAAAGTATTTTTATTAAATATATTTTCGAACGCAGTGAGAAAATTATCCTAAACTTTACACTTATCACTTTACACTTTACACTTTTCTCCGCCCCGCTTTACGAAGAACAGAAATTTTATTTTTATAGGAGAAATATAATGAACGTAAAAATCAATGCTATCGATTATTCGGTAGAAAACGCATCCACGGTTTTTGAAGCCGCTTCTGCGGCAGGCGTTGTTGCCCGCGAGCACATCGCCGCAAAGGTAAACGGCGTTGTTTCGGCAATGTCCGCTCCCATCAAGGAAGGCGACGAGATCGAACTTCTCACCTTCGCCGATGAAGAGGGCAAGAAGGTTTACCGCCATACCGCATCCCACATCCTCGCTCAGGCTGTTAAGAGACTCTACCCCGAGACCAAGCTCACTATCGGTCCCGCAGTAGACAACGGCTATTACTATGACTTCGACAGCGAGATCTCCTTCACCCAGGATATTCTCAAGAATATCGAATCCGAAATGAAGAAGATCATGCGCGAAAACCTGCGCATCGAGCGTTTTGAGCTCCCCCGCGCAGAGGCTATCGCATTTATGACAGAAAAGAACGAGCCCTACAAGGTTCAGCTCATTGAAGAGCTTCCCGACGACGCTGTTATCAGCTTCTACCGTCAGGGCGAGTTTGTTGACCTTTGTGCAGGACCCCACCTCTTCTCGACCGCCGCTGTAAGAGCCGTTAAGCTCACACAGTGCACCGGCGCTTATTGGAAGGGCGATCAGAACAACAAGATGCTTCAGCGTGTATACGGTATCGCATATCCCTCCAAGGACGAAATGAATGCATACCTCACCGCAGTTGAAGAGGCAAAGAAGCGCGACCACAACAAGATCGGCCGTGAGCTTGAATTCTTCACCACTGTTGACAGCGTAGGTCAGGGCCTTCCCATCATGCTTCCCAAGGGCGCACGCACCATCCAGATCCTTCAGAGATTCGTTGAGGACGAGGAGAGAAGACGCGGCTGTCAGCTCACCAAGACTCCCCTTATGGCAAAGCGCGATCTTTACCGCATTTCGGGTCACTGGGATCACTACCTTGACGGTATGTTCATCATCGGCGATCCCCACGATGAGACCAAGGAATGTCTCGCAATGCGTCCTATGACCTGCCCCTTCCAGTATCAGGTATTCCTCAACAAGAAGCGCTCCTACCGCGACCTTCCCATGCGTCTGACCGAGACCTCCACCCTCTTCCGTAACGAGGATTCTGGCGAGATGCACGGCCTTATCCGTGTCCGTCAGTTTACCATTTCCGAGGGTCACTATATCCTCTGTCCCGATCAGCTTGAGGAAGAATTCCGCGGCTGTCTCGAGCTTGCAAACTATATGCTCAAGGCTGTCGGCCTTGACGGCGACGTAAGCTACCGCTTCTCGCAGTGGGATCCTAACCGTACCGATAAGTACGAGGGCACTCCCGAGCAGTGGGAAGAGGCTCAGGGCGTTATGAAGCAGATCCTTGACAATATCGGTCTGAAGTACTCGATCGGTATCGACGAGGCAGCGTTCTACGGTCCTAAGCTCGACATTCAGATCAAGAACGTACATGGCAAGGAAGATACCCTTATCACCATTCAGATCGATATGCTTCTTGCAAAGAAGTTCGGTATGGAATACACCGACTCGAACGACCAGCGCGTAACTCCTTACATCATCCACAGAACCTCTCTCGGTTGCTATGAGCGTACCCTCGCTCTCGTACTCGAGAAGTTCGCGGGTGCACTTCCTCTCTGGATGGCTCCCGAGCAGGTTCGCGTTCTTCCCATCGGCGTTGAGCACGAGGAGTATGCAAAGAGTGTTCGTGAGAAGCTCGAGGCTGCAGGCATCCGTACCGAGGTTGACGCAAGAAACGAAAAGATCGGCTACAAGATCCGCCAGGCACAGCTCGAAAAGGTTCCCTATATGCTCGTCGTCGGCGAGAAGGAAGCCGCAGAGGGCAAGGTTGCAGTCCGTAACCGCGGCGGCGTAGACCTCGGCGCAGTAAGCGTTGACGAGTTCATGCTCAAGGCACTTGAAGAGATCAGAACGCTTAAGCTTGACTAATTGATATAAACAGCAAAACCACCTCGCTTGGGCGGGGTGGTTTTTGTAAGTGAAAAGTGTAAAGTGGAAAGTGAAAAGTTGTGGTAAATTTCCTCGCTTGGCTCGGAAATTTCCGATTTAATAAAAGACAACAGTAGCGGAAAAGTTTTCGTCCACCTTTTTCAAAAGGTGGCAGAGCTCGAGACGGAGTCTCGATTTAATGCGAGAGCTTCAGCTCTCGCTACCGTGCTTCGAAAAGACGAAGCTTGCTTCGGCTTTTCGGACAGAGTCAAGCCTTCCCGATTGTAGGGAAGGCTTGACTCTGTCATTCTTTTTTATGGCGTTTGGCTCGCCGTTTTTCTATTTTTTGATTGATTTCAAATACCTTTTTGTAGCAACTCCAACTCAGTAATCCAAAGTTCAATAGTAAGGTCAGTACAAGCCATATACCTCCGATCACAAGGAGGGCAATATGCATTTCAGAAATGTTCTTTTCTCGGTACGCAATCTGATCATTTTCGGAAATATAAATTTTGTTACTGTCTGAAATCGTGTATATGCGTTGATATAAAAAGCCGATGTAATATGTGATGTCGTAGGTATTACCTATTTCCAATTCGTCAATATCCATAAGTCCGGTGGGGATTGCGAATCTTTCGCCGCTTTGTGCATCGAAGATCTTTACGCTGTTTCCGCCGTGCCTGCCACCGTGCCTGTCCGTGTCAATTTCTTTTAAGACAAAACTGCCGCTATAGGTTTCGGTCGGCAAGGGTTTGAGAGCTCCGAATACTATTAATAATGCGATTATCAGTAATCCAACCGTAATGAAAGCGTTGAATCCAACGATACCGATAATCGTATCTCGCCTTTTCCGCAATAAATCCCTTATATACCCATCGGGCTCTTTTTCGATCTTTTTACTCATTTCCAACTGATCTCTTTCAGCACAGGAATAAAGTTATCCCTTTCGGTTTTGGTCTCCTTAACCTCCACACCCGATGTGGGGGAGTAGAAATACTGATAGCAAAAATAAGCCACGCCAACGCATTTATCAAGGCTTTCAGTGTGCTCAAGGCAGCGCTTGAGGATATCCTTGTGCTCTGCCCACTCGTTTTTGCCGCTGCCTGCATAGTTGTCAACGCCGGATTTTGCCTTGCCGAGTGTCATACCGATCACCATTTTGACCTTGTCGGTCTTGATAATGTCGGAGAACGTCTTGCAGACCTTGACGAAATCGTATGAGCCGTGCTCAAGCCCGAAATAGACCTGCGGGCAGATATAATCTATGTAGCCCTCGCAGGAGCACCAGGTGTCAACGTCGGCACCGTCGCGGCGGACGTTGTTGATGTTGCCCGCGGGGCTGATTCCGAAGATCATATCGGGATTGATCGCCTTTGTCGCCTGCCAGAGTCCCGAAACGAGCAAGTTGAGATTTTCCTTGCGGAAGTTTTCAATGGACTTTTTGCCGCCGTTTGCCTTGTATTCCTTGTAAGCCGCGGCATCAAACGAGCTTTCGGTGGTGGGGTAGAAGTAGTCATCCATATGCAGACCGTCAACTTCATATTTGAGCAGAATTTCGCGCGCACCGTTGATTATCAGCTCGCGGACTTCCTCATAGGCGGGATTCAGATAATAATTGCTACCGTTCGCAACAACGTACTTCCCCTTGGTTTCCTTATCCTTAAACCATTGCTTGATAAGGTAATCGTTCGACACCTTTGCGATTTCATCGGTTGTCATCGCGCGCATCGGGTTGATCCACGCTTGAACAGAAAGCTTTCGTTCGTGCGCTTCTTCGATCATAATTGCAAAGGGATCGTATGCCGCCTTTTTGCCGTAGCTTCCGACAACGTATTTTGACATCGGATAATACTTGGAGGGATACATACTGTCGGCATTCGGGCGCACCTGAACGATGACGGTGTTGAAACCGTTGGTGACTACGTTGTCAAGAATTTTATCGAGATATTTGCGATATGTCGTTTCGCTGTTCTGCGAGCCGCCCGAGCAATAAACGCTGTTCAAGTCATACTGCGAAAGCCAAATGGCTTTGATATCTTCGTAATTGAGCGGAGTGTAGGGATTTGTCATTACTTCCATTTCTTCGGTTGTAACCTCCTCGGTCGTTTCTTCTTCTGTGGTGGCTTCTGCAGTTGTTTCCACTGCTTTCGTGGGTTCGGGTGTGACGTCAGCCTCGACAGCAGAGGTCTCGTCGGGTATGGTAGGCGCACATCCCGCAAGCATTAAAAGCATCATTACAGCAGAGATCGTTCTGATGAGCTTATATTTCATATTCTTCCTCCGATTGCTTTTCTGACTATATTTTATATCAATCCGCGCGAAAAGTCAAGGGGAATGCCGAATTATGCAGATTTTACCTTCTGATTTGCTTTTACTATTGAAAAAATATGATAAATATGATATAATTAATATTTGTAAAATATCATTTTGAGAGAGTGAAAAAATGAAACAGTTATGGAAGTACACAAAGGGCTACAGAAGGCAGACTTTTGTTGCGCCCTTTATGAAGCTTACGGAGGCTCTGCTTGAGCTCCTCGTGCCGCTCTTGGTTGCCCAGATCATCGACAAGGGTGTCGGCGTGGACGGCGATCCCGCGCTCGTTTGGCGAATGTGCGGACTTATGGTGCTGTCTGCCACGGTCGGTATGGTCCTTTCGATCACCTCGCAGTATTTTTCCGCGCAGGCATCTGTCGGATTCTCCTGCGCTCTGCGCCGCGATCTTTTCAAGCATACCCTCTATCTTTCGCGCGAGTCCTCGGATAAAGCGGGAGCATCGGCTCTGCTGACCCGTCTGACCGCCGACGTTGACCGTCTGCAGAACGGACTCAACCTCGGTCTGCGTCTGCTTCTGCGCTCGCCCTTCATCGTTTTCGGCGCGGTCGTTATGGCTTATATCACCGACCCCGAAATGTCGATAATCTTCGCGCTTGCCGTTCCCGCGCTTGCGGTCGTGGTCTTCGCGATCATCCTTCTCGGCATTCCGATGTTTGCAAAGGTGCAGGCGAAGCTCGATAAGCTGACCCGCCACACGCGCGACAATCTCCGCGGTGTGCGCGTTATCCGTGCCTTCAGTCACGAAAAAGAGCAGGTCGAGGCATTTGACTCGGCAAACACCTCGCACGCAAAGGAAACGATCTTTGCAGGCAGAGTTTCCTCGCTTCTCAATCCGATCACATACGTTATCGTAAATATCGCGATCATTATGATCGTTAAAAACGGCGGCCTTGCCGTTGAATCGGGCAGACTCACCCAGGGTCAGATCATTGCGCTTTATAACTATATGTCGCAGATACTCGTTGAGCTTGTCAAGCTTGCAAACCTCATCGTAACGCTGACAAAGGCAGGCGCTTGTGCCAAGAGGATCACGGGCGTGCTTGCAATGCCCATCGAAAGCGACGAGGAGCACGAGGAGGTCGAGATCGATCTTTCCGCTCCCGCAATCGAGTTCCGTTCGGCTTCCTTCCGCTACAGACTCAGCAAGGAAGATTCGCTTTCAAACGTCAGCTTCACACTCGGCGCAGGCAAACGCCTTGGCGTTCTTGGCGGTACGGGCTCGGGTAAGACCACTCTCGTTGACCTTATCCCGAGATTCTATGACGTCACGGACGGCGAAGTCCTCGTCTTCGGCAGAAACGTCAAGGACTATCCCGTTATGGATCTGCGCAAGCTGATCGCAGTTGTTCCGCAGTCATCGCATCTTTTCGCTGGCACGGTTGCCGAAAATATGCGTTGGGGCAACCCGAACGCGACAGAAGACGACATCCGTGCGGCTCTTGAGGCAGCGGGTGCGCTTGATTTCGTTCTCGCAAAAGAGGGCGGCATCGAGGCTCGCGTTGAAGCTCGAGGCGCAAACTTCTCGGGCGGTCAGCGTCAGCGCCTGGCAATCGCGCGCGCACTTATCCGCAAACCGAAGATCCTCATTCTCGATGACAGCTTCTCGGCTCTCGATTACGCGACCGATCTTCTCGTCAGAAGCAATATAGCCAAGCTCGAGGATTCGCCCGCGACGGTCATTATCTCGCAAAGACCCTCTGCGGTCAAGGATGCGGACAGCATTGTTGTCCTTGACGACGGAGCGGCAGCGGGCATCGGAACTCACGATGAACTCCTTGCAACCTGCTCCGTTTACCGCGAGACCTACGAAACTCAGTATGGAGGTGAAAACTGATGGCAAAGAATAAGAAAGCCTCCAAGCTCACAAAGTCGGAGCAGAAGTACGTCATCCGCCGCCTGCTCGGATTCGCAAAGAGATTTATTCCCCTTTTCATTATTGCATTCATCTTCGCCGCGGCTTCGACGGTCATGTCGCACTATATCCCCGTCCTCGTCGGTAACGGCATCGACCTTATCGTCGGCAAGGGAGACGTTGATTTTGACGGAATCGCAAAGCTTCTCCCTCTGATCCTCGCGCTGACGGTAGCGGGTGCGGTACTTGATTGGTTCGTCCGCCTCATCGCAACACGCGCGGGTACGATGATCGTCCGCGATATCCGCGCCGAGGCAGTCCGCAAGCTTCAAAAGCTTCCGGTAGCGTATTTTGATAACCACGCATCGGGCGACGTCCTCTCGCGCATCATCGCCGACACCGACCGCCTCTCCGAAGGTTTGCTTACGGGACTGATCCAGCTCTATTCGAGTGTCCTCGGAATCGTTATCACGCTTGTATTTATGATCATCATCGACTGGAAGGTCGCGCTGATCGTTGCGATCCTTACACCTATGTCGATGTTCGTAGCGGGATTCATCGCCTCGCGCACCTTCTCGCTCTTCAAGAAGAGAAGCGAGACCTCGGCAGAGCAGACGGCTCTGATCGACGAGATGGTCGGCGGCCGCGACGTTATCACGGCGTTCTCGCATCAGAAGGACAGCCTTGCAGCATTTGACGAGATCAACGACCGTTACCGCAAGGTGACGACCAATGCGGTCTTTTATTCCTCGATCACCAATCCCGCGACGAGATTCGTAAATAACCTCGTTTATTTCGGCGTTGCGCTCGTTTCCGCACTTCTTTCGATAAGCTCCGGAAGCAGCATTTCCGCGGGCGGTATCTCGACACTTCTCACCTATGCTTCCAACTACGCCAAGCCCTTCAACGAGCTTTCGGGCGTTGTCACCGAGCTTCAGTCCTCGCTTGCAAGCGCACTCCGCGTGTTCGAGCTGCTTGACGCCGAGGAAATGACTCCCGAAGCAGAGGGCGCTGAGGAGCTCAAGCCCGATGAACTCAAGGGCAAACTCGAGGCGCATTCGCTCGCATTCAGCTATACCGACAAGCCTTTCATGGAGAATATGAATTTCTGGGGCAAGCCGGGGCAGAGAATTGCCATCGTCGGTCCCACGGGATGCGGAAAGACGACGCTTGTGAACCTCTTTATGAGATTCTATGAGCCCACGGGTGGTTCTATCGAGGTTGACGGCAAGGACATTTCGACCGTCACCCGCCAAAGCCTGCGCTCCTGCTTCGGTATGGTTCTTCAGGATACTTGGCTCTCCTCGGGTACTATCCGCGAAAATATCGCTATGGGACGACCCGACGCGACCGATGAAGAGGTCATCGCGGCGGCAAAAGCGGCGCACGCGCATTCTTTCATCAAACGCCTGCCGCAGGGATACGACACTCCCCTCGGCGAGGACGGCGGAAGACTTTCGCAGGGTCAGAAGCAGCTTCTCTGCATTGCCCGCGTAATGCTTTGCCTGCCCCCGATGCTTATCCTCGACGAGGCAACATCCTCGATCGACCTTCGCACCGAGATCAAGATCAACAAGGCATTTGCTGAGCTTATGGAGGGCAGAACATCCTTCATCGTTGCTCATCGACTCAACACGATCAAGAACGCCGATTGCATTCTCGTTATGCGCGACGGCAAGATCGTCGAGCAGGGCAATCACGAGGAGCTTATGGCAAAGAACGGCTTCTACTCCGAACTTTACGGAGCACAGTTTAAGCATGTTAATGCGTAAAAATAAAAATCCCGAAAACGAAAGTTTTCGGGATTTTTTTGAAGTCGGCGACGGGATTCTGAACCTATATTTGCGCGCATAATTGGGTGGTAGAGTAAAATGCTGCGGTCGCGCGCAGATGATTGCTGTTGCTGTGCAACAGCAAGAGGTTCGAATCTTTACAGTTAGCAGCTCCAAAAAGAACAGGGTAGCCCTTTGGGCTACCCTGTTCTTTTTGGAGCTGGTGACGGGATTCGAACCTGCGACCTGCTGATTACGAATCAGCTGCACTACCGGCTGTGCTACACCAGCGACTGTAATATTATATCACATTTAGATTGTATTTGCAAGTCCTTTTTTGTATTTTTACAATTTTTTTCTTAAAAGCATTGTAGAAGTACGAGTATTATTTGGGAAAATATCTAAATAAAGCACGAGTCTGTAGGGACCGCCGAGGACGTCGGTCCCTACAATTAGAAATATAATTATTCTCCTTTACATTGTTTTGTTTTTATGATATAATATATTCGGAAGTGAGGTGCTTGAGTTGAGAAAAGAGGAAGCCTATTATCACAGAATACTTTTGGCTTGTGGCTTTGACAGCGAATACGATGAATGGCTTGAATCCTTGCTTGAAGAAGAACCGTTGAGTGATCTGGCATTAGATCTCGTTTATTGCGGTTCAGATAATAAAAAAGTCATTGGATGCCTGGAAAACTATTGCCGCGATGCCGTTCTTGATGCGGAAAAAGTTTGCGATTTGCTTCGTGGATTTTTGAGAGATCTCTATTATTCCGACAAAATAAGTATCGGCGAACTGGCAAAAACGATGAAGTCGTTTGCAAAATCTTATGAGTTCGGAGATCATGATCTTGATTGGCATAGTGGTATGCACAGTATGTATTGTATGTGGGACTATTATGATCTTACTGATATTGGAATTATTAAACCGGATGAGTATGAAAAAGCGCTTCTTGCATTTATTAATGATGGAACGGTTGTGAATTATGAAGCTTTATGGAATAAAGGCGCAGTAAGAAAAAATCGGGTATAGCGGCGTTTTTCAAGAGGGTATTTAAGAAGTAATGAATCTGAAAGGATAACAAAAAATGTGGCTGATTAATTATGATCTTCATGATCTTCATTGGGTTTTTGTAAGTTTTCGTTTTAATCCGACTTATGAGAAAAATCTTGAGATCGCGGAACGGATCAAGGCTATGATTGACGCGCCTCAAGTGGGTAACTGTATTAATATCAATAATATCAGACATGCACTTTCAAGTATTGAGGGCTTGGACAAAGAAAACTGGTACTGGGTGGACGTTGAAAATTGTCATACTTATGGTGTTATGACTGTAACTGAAGACAGCACTTTGCGCATTTGCTCTGAAGGTCTTGGAGAGCTTATTAAGTGTTTTAAGTCGGGAGACAACGAACGTCTGTGGCATCTTGCCGATGCTTTACATAACATTCCCATAATACTTGCAGAAAAAAGAGGAAGAAGCGCGGTCAAGAGTATACTTTTTGAAATCGGTAGTTACCGAAAAAAGTATGACGCTTCTTTTTTGAAGAATGTTCTCAAAAAATGAATAACATTAATGCCGCACAGTAATGTTGCGGCTTTATGTTTGTAAATTATTTATATGATTTTGATCAAATTCTCTTGACTATTTTCAAATAATATAGTATCATATATTATGTATAACTAAATTCAATTCCCATACGGAGATATAATTATATGAAAATTGGATTTTTTTCCGACCTTCATTGCGGAAGGGAAGAGATCACGAACAACAATCGTTATCCTTCGCGGTCTCTTGGCAAGCTGCAAAAGCTGCTTCTTGATTTTGAAAATATCGGCGTTGATCTTGCTATCTGTCTTGGCGACGTCATAAACGGCAGTACAAGCAAGGCTGATGACATCGAGCATCTTTCGCGCGTGGCAAAGGTCATCCGCGACAGTTCCGTGCCCGTTCTTGTTATGCAGGGCAACCACGATTTCAAAAATCTTGATGACGACACTTTTTACCGCATTTCGGATTTCGTGCGCCCGCCCTTTGTGTGCCGCGCGGATGAGGTCAATCTCATTTTTCTTGATGCAAACTACAGTTCTGACGGCACACGCTACGGCAGCGGTGTTAAGTATAACTGGAAAGATACCTATATTCCCGCTGATCAGATCGAGGCGCTACGCGAAGTTCTTGCAACCTCGCCCGAGGGAAGCAGGTTCTGGATCCTTTGCCACCAATGCCTTGACATTGGCGTCGAGGAGCGTCATATCGTCAATAACGCCGACGAAGTCCTTGAGATCATCGGAACCGAGGGCAGGGATAAGGTCGAGTTTGTCATCTGCGGCCATTATCACCCCGGTGCTTACAGCATAGACATCGGCAGAGAGTTCGTCACTCTCCCCGCCGTTTGCACGGGCAAGGATTTCAATCCGAACGCCGCGCTTATTCTTGACACATCACACACACCGAATTACAGAGGCTAAAATGAATCTTTGTGACATCAGAACTATAAAAGACACCATGGCAATGTTCGGTCTGACTTTCCGAAAGGAATTCGGACAGAACTTTCTGACCGACCGCGAGGTCGTTGCCGAGATCGCCGAGTCCTGCGGCGGACCGAATACCAAGACGGTCCTCGAGATCGGCGCGGGATGCGGTTCACTCACCCACGAGCTTGCGCTCCTTTACGAAAACGTCGTGGCTCTTGAGATCGACCGCGGACTTATCCCGCTTCTCAAATACACCCTCGGCGAGCACAGAAATATCAAGGTCATCAACGCAGACGTTATGAAGACCGACATTCCCGAGCTTCTCGGCGATGCTTTTGAGAAGGGCGGCGTTTCGGTCTGCGCGAATCTGCCATACTATATCACGACTCCGATCCTTCTCGAGCTGCTCGACTCGCGTCTGCCCTTCGACAGCATCACGGTTATGATCCAGTCCGAGGTTGCGGACAGGCTCTGCGCTCTGCCCGGCACACCGAATTATGGATCGGTAACCGCTTATCTCAATTATTTCGGCACCTGCAAGAAGCTTTTGAAGGTTCCGGCGGGCAAGTTTCTGCCTCCGCCGAAGGTCGATTCGGCTGTTGTTCGCATCGATCTTTACCGCGACCGCCCCTGCAAGCCGAAGGATGAGAAGATCTTCTTCCGCACAATGCGCGCCGCCTTCGAGCAGAGAAGAAAAACTCTTCCGAACGCACTTTCCGCAGGCTTTGGCGAAATTTCCAAGGCTGATATAACCGATGCGATCATTGAGTGCGGATTCGACGCAAACATCCGCGGCGAGCGCCTTTCGGTTGCCGATTTCTGTACCCTTTCGGATAAGCTTTGCGAGCTTATCAACAATAAATAATTGCGGTTTGGTGTAATATGAATATTAATGAATTTCAGACGAGGATAGATGAGCCCTTCGACGGCAACGGCGCGGCGCAGAGAAGAAGGCCTGCCGAAAAGAAGTGCCCCAAGGAAGTCATCGTTTTTCGTTCCCTGATATCTGTTTTGCTTGCTCTGTTTCTGGTTGCCACTCTCGGCTGGACATGGCTTTTCTCTGTCGTTCACGGCCCGAGCGAAACCTACCGCGATGAGATCGTAAGCCGTGCTATGGGCAAGTCGGGCACAAAGTGGATCCCCTATCTTGTGCTTCCCGCAAGCGAGATCGATGAGATAATGCAGAACGGGGAGGTGCAGGACTGATGAAAAAGGGACTTACACGCGGCGGATTGATATTTGCCACGGTCTGGCTTGGCATTTTTGCGGTGGCATTTATTGCCTGGGCGATCTATCTTGGAGTTATCAACCAAAGACTTGCCGAATACGAGAGTATTCAGCCCAAGCACGAGGCGGAAAGAGTTTTCAATGAGTATTTCCTCTATGCCGATACTTCCAAAATGATCGAATTTGAGGAAGGATTCTATTCCGAGTACGACAAAAAAGGTGCTCCCGAAAAGGCGCTCTCCGATGTGCTTGACGGCAAAAAGCTCAGCTACAAAGCCGAAAACAACGCGCTTTACAGCGTTTATGCTGACGGAGAAATGATCGCGCAGTTTACGCTCAAGCCAAAGAAGGAGACAACTCCCCACCTCGGAGCTCACGAGCCCACTCTTGATAAGATCGACTTTCTCGTTGATCCGAAGATCAGCGTAACTGTTATTGCTCCCAAAGGAGCGACCGTTAAGGTGAATGGCAAGGTGGTTTCGGAAGATATGATCACCGGCGAGCCGATATACCTCGACAATGCCGAATTTTTCCCGAATGACGAGGCGAGAATGATGGTCAGCTACCGCATCGAAGGTCTTTTTGCAGATCCCGCGATCGGTGTTGAAAGTGCGGACGGATCCGTCAGATACGGCGTCGATAATAATGGTGAACCAAACGTATACAGCGCGGAGTATTCCTATACCTCATATCTTCGCGATGCTTATTACGGAAAAGCACAATAAAATATGTTTGAAAGCAGAGCCCGATCGGGCTCTGCTTTTTTGATGGAAATAATTTTCCGTTATTGTTGATTTGTGTCGAATTTTGTGATATAATTATAAATTGATAAATTATGCAAAGGAGGATGGCATGACTTTCTACAGCCCGGAATTTATATTCATATTTCTTCCGTCAATTGTGGCGCTCTATGCCTTGGCGGGCAAGAAGCTTCGCAATGCCGTTCTCTTTTTCGGAAGCATTGTGTTTTACCTGCTTGCTTCGCGCGAGCCGATGGCGCTCGCGATACTTGCCAGCAGCTTGCTTTTCAATTATGCCGCAGGACTTTTCATTGGAATTGCAGAAGGTAAACTCAAAAAACTGCTTTTCGGCTTTTGCATCTTCATAAACGCTTCAGCATTGCTTTCGCCGAAGATCATTTCGATAATTACCGAGTCCTTTTCGGTGTCCCTTCCCGAGGGGCTTGCCATTGCCGCGCCCGTTGGATTCAGCTTTTATATGTTCAAAAATATGTCCTACCTGCGACAAGTATATGACGGCAAGATCAAAGCCGAGCAGTCTTTTTTTGCTTTCGGTGCATATCTTATCAACTTTGCCCAGGTTCTCAGCGGACCGATCCAGACCTATTCCGATTGGAAGAAGAGCCGCGAGGAAGGAAAGGTATCCGTCGCCTCGATAAACAGCGGAATCTATGAATTTATCATCGGTCTTGCGCTTAAAATTCTTCTTGCCGACAGAATAATCAGAGTGTGGGTCGCGGGACTTTACGGAATAAACAGCATCGGTATCGATTCAATATCAACACCCCTTGCGTGGCTCGGATTCTTCGCGTTTCCGCTTTATCTTTACTTTGAATTCTACGGCTATTCGCTTATGTCGCGCGGTATCGGAAGAATGCTCGGATATGAAACACCCGATAACTTCCTTCACCCTTATATGTCGCGCTCGGTCAGCGAATTCTGGCGCCGTTGGCATATCACTCTTGGCGAATGGTTCAAGGAAAACGTGTATTTCCCTCTCGGCGGCAGCAGATGCCCCAAGGGACGCACTCTTTTGAATCTTTGCGCCGTCTGGCTTTGCACGGGCGTCTGGCACGCCCTCTGCTTTGGCGGAAACGGTGTAAACTTTATGATCTGGGCTGCGTATCTTTTGTTCTTCATTCTTCTTGAAAAGCTTGGCGCGCTCGATTGGATAATTAAAAACAATATCCTCTCACATATCTATTTGCCCGTTGTTATCCTTTTTTCATGGGTAATATTTAATACCAATATTCTGACTCTTGCCGATCTTGGCATATATTTCACCCGCCTTTTCCCCGTCTTCTCGGAAACTCCCGAATACGTCGACCCAATGGATTGGGTAAGACATTTGAAGGACGTTGGAGCATATATGGCGGTCGGAGTTGTATTTTTGACTCCTCTGCCGAGAAGGGTATATGAAAAATTCAAAAACATCAAGCCCCTTGCCATTGCCGTTATGCTTGCGCTTTTCTGGCTTTCGGTATATCTGATCTTCTGCGAGGGCGCAAATCCGATGGTCTATTGATCTGAAAGGAATCTCATCTTGAAAAACAGTAATCCCGATGGCGGACTTTTGCTTATCTCTCTGATCGTGACGATCCTGATTGCGGTAGTGGGTGGGCTGATCGTTTCCGCTGACAGCACGAATCCTATAGAAACGCTGATGTTTTTCGTCCGCGACGGAGTTACATCTTCGCTTGAAACCGAGGAAATTCTTGAAGGAGAAGATACCGAGCCTGTATTTATTCCGCCCGCTATAACTCTGCCCGCGGAAACAACTGCGGAGGATATAACCGTTTCCGAAACAACTGCCTCGCCCGAGGCGACAGAGGCACCCGAAACAACGACCGAAACTCCGGTCACAACGCAAAAGGATCCCGAAACCACAAAGAAGCCGGAAACCACAAAGGCTCCGGAAACTACGAGGAAGCCGGAAACTACCTTGCCTGTTACTACAAAGACTCCCGAAACCACAAAGAAGCCGCAAAGCGATGAGGAATATTTTTCTGACGCTCTTTTCCTCGGTGACTCGAGAACCGTCGGCTTTTATCTATACGCTCGTATCCCCGGTGCTACATATTTCGCGCGCACGTCGATGAACGTTTATAACGTGTTCGATGACAAGGTATCCGAAACCAAGGACACCTCGGCTTATAATCTTTCCGAGCTTCTTGCTGAACGTAAATTCGGCAAGATATATATCCTTCTCGGTATCAATGAGATAGGATATTCCCACAGTTCGGTGATCAAGAATTATTCTTCCGTGATAGAGTATATCAAGCAGTATCAGCCCGAAGCGAAGATCATCATTCAGTCGAATATGCACGTTACCAAAAAGAAGTCGGATTCAAATCCCAATACCTTCTCAAACACGCGAATCGATGAGCTCAACAGCCGTCTTGCTGCGCTTGCTGACAACAAGAAAGTCTTCTATCTCGGTTTTGAGGAGATATTTGACGATGAAAGCGGTGCCATGAGCCCCGACTATTCGGGCGATGGAGTACATCTCTATGCCAAGTGCTATAAGCTGTGGCGCGACTTTATACTTGAGAACGGAAAAATATATTAAAAATATAACAATTTGTTCTTGATTTATAATATTATTAGTGTTATAATATCGCTTGTGTTTTGCTCACCCCAAATGGGGTGAGCAAAAATTTGTGTAAAAACGGAGAAGAGATATGACTTCATCTCATGTAAAACGCGCACCTCACCGCCATCATCTTCCTCATATTGATATTATCCCTTTCATAAAAAAGAACGCGGTAGTGCTCATTGCATTCTGTGCGGCAGTGATCACATCCGTCATCGTTCCGCCCGATGCCGAATATGCGGGTTATCTTGATTTCAAGACGCTCACCTGCCTTTTCTGTGTACTTGCCGTTGTTTGTGCTCTGAAGAATATCAATTTCTTCTATATGCTCGCGCGCAAGATCGTGCAGTGTTTCAAAACGGCAAAGATAAGCATTCTTGCGCTCGTTTACATAACCTTTATCGGCTCGATGCTGATAGCAAACGATATGGCACTTCTGACCTTCCTTCCCCTCGGATATTTTGTTCTGACTTCGACGGGCAAGGAAAAATATATGGCGTTCACTTTCATTATGCAGAACATCGCAGCAAACCTCGGCGGAATGCTGACTCCTTTCGGAAATCCGCAGAATCTTTATCTCTACTCCTTCTTCAATATCCCCACGGGAGAGTTTATGCAGATAATGCTTCTGCCCTTCGTTCTTGCGGTGACTCTTATCACGCTCTGCTGCCTCATCTTTGTCAAGAACGAGCCGATGAGGATCGCGGATGAAAAGATAGAGCTTAACCCCAAGAAAACTCTTCTTTATCTCGCGCTTTTTGCCCTCTCGATTGCGATCGTTTTCAGGGGAATTCCTTATTTCATCGGACTTATCGTCATCCCCCCCGTGCTGATCGTTGCCGACCGCAAGGCTTTGGGGATGGTCGATTACGGGCTTCTTCTGACTTTCGTTTTCTTCTTCATCTTTGCGGGAAATATGGCGCGTATCGACATCGTACGCAACTTCCTTTCCTGGCTTCTTGACAAGAATACTCTTCTTGTAAGCACCCTTTCTTGTCAGTTTATAAGTAATGTTCCCTCTGCTATCCTGCTTTCACAGTTTACCGAGAACTATGCCGATCTTCTTGTAGGCGTAAATATCGGCGGAACGGGCACGCTTATCGCATCTCTTGCAAGCCTTATAACCTTCAAGGAATACACAAGCCACAACCCCGGCAAGACACTCAAATACATTATTACATTCTCAGCTTTCAACTTTGGGTTCCTTGCAATACTTACCGCGGTCATGATGATCGTGAAATAAAATTAACGGAGCGTCCGCGGACACTCCGTTTTTGTATTAATCAATTTTTACAAGCAGTTTTCCGAATCTCGAAAGTTGCGGGTTCATAAACTCCTCAGCGGCTTCCTCCATCGTCAGCTCGCGATGAATGATCTTTGAGGTATCAAGCATACCCGAAGCGAGAACTCTGACGGCACGCTCGGTTGTGTAGGGGTTGACGTACGAGGTCTTGATCGTCAGCTCCTTGATGAAAGCGTCGTAAAGCGAGATAGGAGTGGTCTTTGCCGAATCCGCAACGCCGAACATAACGACAGTTGCGCCACGTCCCGCGATAGAGAGGGCAGAGAGCTGTGCGCCCGTGTTGCCAACGCACTCGATGACCTTGTCGACGTTGTATTTCGCGGCATATTCCGCAATCTTTTCTTCATCCTTTGAGCAGATGAATACGTCCGCGCCGAGTTCTTTCGCAAGAGCTTCCTTCGTCTCGTCGTATTCGACGACGACGATCTCACCCGCGCCTGCAGATTTGATAAGCTGGATCATAATAGTTCCGATCGCACCGAGTCCGACGAGGGCAACGCGCTCACCGTGACGGACACCGAGAAGATCCGCACCGCGCAGGCAGCAAGCAAGCGGTTCAGCGAGTGCCGCATCGCGAAGCGAGAGCTTTTCGGGAATGTGATAAACGTTTTCAACGGGAGCGTTTATGTATTCCGCCATACCCTTGACAACGCCGCGGCTGTTCTTGCAGAAAGACTTTTTGCCATCCTTGCAGAACTCGCATTTGCCGCAACCCCAGTTGGGGTCGACCGTGACTCTGTCGCCGGGCTTGAATTCGGTGACGCCCTCGCCAACCTCCGCAATAACGCCAGAGATCTCGTGTCCGAGTGCAACGGGATAGGTTACAGGTCTTGTATTCTTCTTGCCGCTGACCTTGTGGTGGTCGCTACCACAGATGCCGCAATATGCGATCTTAACGCGAACTTCGCCCGAGGCGAGGTCTTTGAGGGGAAGGTCACCGACTGCAACGTTGCCGGGACCGTATAATACTACTGCTTTCATATACTTACTCCTTTACTGAAGCGCCGCGCCGATAACCGTGCCGTACTGCGACATTTCGGGAACGATGAAGTTGACTCCAAAGGTGGGCGCAAGGCTTGCAAACGTGTCGCAAACGGGCTTGATGGAAGTCAGGTTACCGCACATAACGATATCCTTGATGCCAAACTGGCGTGCCGCGAAGATCGACATCATTGCAACGGTCTCGGAAACCATATTGAAGATGCCGAGCGCAATATCCTTCTTTGACGCAAGATCGGAAAGGTTGCCGAAGTTCGATGCCGTCAGATTTTCATTGACACCTTTGAAGGTGCCCGATTTCGAAATATCCTTGATGCGAAGATCGACCTGACCAAGATCGCCGCCCTCCGAGATCTGCTCGAGATGCTCGATCGATCCGATGCCGAGCATTTTGCGGGAAAGTCCGAGTATCGTGCCTCCGCCAACGCCGGTGCCGCCGAGATATTCCGTCAAGGTCCCGTCCGCCGTGCGTTTTGCGTGGATGATCGCGGTACCTGTACCGAGGCTGACAACGATCGCTTCGTCGAGCCCCGAAAGGTAAAGCCCGCCGATGCCGGTGCTTGCAAATTCAGAAACACTCTTGCACTCGCGGTTATAGATGGGGGACTGAATTGCTTTGCTGCCCGCTCCCGTCATCATAATGCGGTCGATCTCGTCGAGAGAAAGTCCGTTTTCAAGAGTGAATCTGCCGAACGCGCCGTAGATCGAGGTTACGGGGTCTGTCGCCTGAACGAATATGGGGGAGAGAAGCTTGCCGCCGGGCGCAAAGCCGACGATCTTCGTTGTGCTTCCGCCAACGTCGATGCCCACCACTGTCTTCTTGTTATCGGGTTTAATGATGTATTCTGCCATTTATATAGTCCTCACGGGAAAAATTTCATATTTATTCATACTGATATTATATCAAACTCTTGCAAAAAAATCAAGTCTGTGATATAATATTTAAGAAAATACTTATAAAACGGAGAAGAAAAATGGCATTCAAGAATCCCGATACCGCAATTCTCAACGAAAAAGAGCTCTATATCTTCGATATGGACGGAACCATCTATCTTGGTTACAACGTTTTCCCCTTCGCTATCCGCTTCATCAACAACCTTCGTGCAGCGGGCAAGCGCGTTCTTTTCTTCACAAACAACGCATCCCACACCTCTGATTTCTACGTTCAGAAGCTTTCGAAGCTCGGCTTCTCTCCCACAAGAGATGAGATCATGACTTCGGGCGACGTAACGATCGAGTTCCTTCGCCGCCACCGCGACGGCAAGAGCGTATACCTTGTTGGCACCGACGAGCTCGTAGAGAGCTTCAAGGACGCCGGCATCAATATGCTCACCGGCGACGAGGAGAAGGCTGACATCGTTGTTACCAGCTTCGACACATCCATGACCTACAAGAAGATGGATGACGCGTGCCGTCTTGTTCGCGGCGGTGCTGAGTATCTTTCCACTCACCCTGATTTCAACTGCCCCACCGAGACCGGCTTTATCCCCGACAGCGGCGCAATCGCAGCATTCGTAACCGCATCCACCGGCAAGACCCCTACCTACTTCGGCAAGCCCTACAAGGAGACCGTTGAGATGATCAGCGAGGCTACCGGCGTTTCCGTCGATAAGATGTGCATCTTCGGCGACAGACTCTACACCGACATCGCTCTCGGCAAAAAGCACGGCGTAACCGCAGTTCTCGTTTACTCCGGCGAGACCACTCCCGAGGACGTTGAGGCTGCAACCGTAGCAGAAAAGCCCGACTACGCATTCCCCTCGCTCGACGAAGTCGATCAGGTAATGTTTGGTTAATAGATTGCCCAACTTTCTATCGAAAGTTGGGCAGTTTTATTCGCCTGCGGCGAGTGATATTGCTTTGCAGTTTTATTCGGCTTGTGCCGAGTGGTATTCGCTGCGCGAGTTATATGGCGAATAAAATAACACTAAAGCCCAAAGGCTTTAATAACACTATCGCTTGCGATAATAACACTCCGACAAAGTCGGAATAACACTTGACAATCACAAGTGATTAATGTATAATATTCCAGGGGTGATATTATGTCCAACAGTGTTTTAAGAGATAAAGCAAAGGAATTTGCTAAAAAGGTTGTGTTTGTTTGCCGTGATATGAAATCAGAACGCAAAGAAGCTGTACTTGTAAATCAATTATTGCGTTCTGCTACATCTATTGGTGCAAACATCCATGAAGCTCAGTATGCACAAAGTACAAATGATTTTATATCTAAGCTTGAGATTGCACAAAAAGAATGCTATGAAACTGAGTATTGGCTCGAGCTCCTTTTTGAAACCGATTGTATGGATGAAAAGGTTTACAAACCCCTTCAAAATAATTGCGGTGCGATACGGCGAATGTTGATCTCATCTTTGAAGACGATAAAATCTAATCGTGATGAGTAGCAATTTGCGTGAAAAATATATTATATTCAGGAGATTTTTGATGGCAATTTTTTATCTTATAAGACATGGAGAACCAAACTATGATGCTGTATCTAAAATAGGCTTTTATGGTTTTGGTAGAAGTTTTGCTCCTTTGTCAGACAGGGGCATTATACAAGCAGAAGCAACAGCGGAAGATAGTAGATTGTTGGATGCTGATATTATTATTAGTTCCCCATATACACGGGCGTTACAGACTGCTGCAATTATATCGCGGAAAGTAAATAAGCCGATAATTATTGAGCCCGAATTACATGAATGGATTGCTGACAAGACCAATTCGTTATCTACAAATTCAGAAGCAGTTAAGCTATCTAAAGAGTTTAATGATTATAAAGGCGTATATCCTGATAGTGTTGAAATGAGGTGGGAAACCTTGGAATCGGTGCGAAGTCGAATGAGAAGAGTGGCAGACAAATACGCTCACTACAAAAAGGTGATTATTGTTGGGCACGGTATGGCATTTCGAACTTTAACTTATATAGAAAAAATGGCTCCGGCTCAATTAATCGAATGTGCATACGAAAAGGGACAGCCGGATTGCGAGTATTCATTTTATTGATTAATAAATCACTATTGGATAATTAATTTGTCAAAGTTCTACACATTTTACGTTATAGTTGAAAAAGGCAAAGACTCAAAGAGGTGACTTAAATGGTTGATGTTGAAAGCTGGACTGAACGATTTTTGCCTAGTCACAGAAATTAATCAACGAATAAACAATTCTCCGCAGAGAAAGGAAGTATTACAATGAAAGAAAAGATCAACATTGGTTATATAGGCCTCGGTCGCCGCGGACGCGGAATGCTGAAGGCTTGTTTCTCGCAGATGAAGGACGTCAACGTCAAGACTATTTGCGACGTCTCCGAGGAACGCATTGAAATGGGCAAGCAGCTCGTTCTCGAAAAGGGCGGATACACACCCGCTTCGACGACGGATTATCACGAGATCCTCTCCGACCCCGAGATCGACGCCGTAGTCATTATGACTGGCTGGAGCGGTCGAATCGCGATCGCAAAGGAGTCTATGCTCGCGGGCAAATATACGGCTATCGAGGTTGGCTGCGCCGACACGCTCGACGAATGCTTTGAGCTTGTTGAAACCTATGAAAAGACCGGCGTGCCGGTCATGATGCTTGAAAACTGCTGCTACGGCCGCCGCGAGATGATGCTTCTGAATATGATCAAACAGGGTCTCTTCGGCGAGCTCGTTCACTGCACGGGCGGTTATCAGCACTATCTTCCCGATGAGGATCTGTTCAAAAACATAGATACCGAAGATCCTCCGCATTACAGACTCCCACATTACATCAAGGAAAACCGCGAGAACTACCCGACTCACGAGCTTGGACCGATCTCGAAATTCCTTTCCATCAACCGCGGCAACCGTATGGTTCGTCTTAATTCGATAGCAACCAAGAGCGTTGCGCTGAACGAGTATTCAGCGCAAAGATTCGGCGCGGACAGCAAGTATGCGACGATGGAATATGCACAGGGCGACATAGTCAACACGATCATCACCTGCGCGAACGGTGAGACCATCCTTCTGACTCTTGATACCACTCTCCCGCGTTCGCATTATTCTCGAAACATCTCCGTGCGCGGCACGAAGGGAATGTCAATGGAGGATCGCCGCGTGGTATATCTGCACGGCATCACTCCCGAAAAGACCCAGGATAACGAGGCGGAATTCTTTGAAAAATATGATCATCCTTTGCACCGCGAGTACGAAGCTATGGGAACCCGTGGCGGTCACGGCGGAATGGATTGGCTCGTGTGCCGCGCTTTTGTTGAAAGCGTGAAAAACGGCACGGATACACCTATCGACGCTTATGATACTGCCGCGTGGCTCTGCATCGGTTGCCTTTCCGCAGAATCGATCAAGCAGAACGGCGCTCCCGTCGATATTCCAGATTTCACAAACGGCAAATGGAAGGATCGCGAGCCCGCCGTGAAGGGCAAGTACTGCCTCGATGAAATAGTTGAGGATCTTTCAACGCCGATATTTTGATTTGAACGGTAAAAAAGAAAGGGGATTGGAATGATCGACATTGGAAGTTGGACCGAGCAATTATTGCATAAAGCAGAGGAAGTTTTCGGAGAACGACTGTGGTTTGTTGGATTGCAGGGAAGCTATGCCCGTGGCGAAGCGACCGCAACGAGCGACATTGATATTGTGGTGATACTTGACGATCTGTCATTTTCGGATATTCAAAAATATAATTCAATCCTCAACTTGTTGCCGTATAGAGATTTGGCTTGCGGATTCCTTTCGGGTAAAGAGGAACTGCTCAATTGGGCGCCTTCCGATCTCTTTCAGTTTTATTACGATACCGTACCATTGCTTGGAAACCTTGATGAACTGCTTGGTTTGCTCGATCCAAGCGTGATTGATCGCGCGATAAAGGCAGGTGCGTGTAATGTTTACCACGGATGTGTGCATAATATGCTCTATGAAAAAAGCGATGAAGTTTTGTGTGGGCTTTATAAATCCGCAGTTTTTGTCGCTCAAGCTCGCGCTTTCAAGCTGACGGGCAGATATATCAAAAAGCGTGACGAGCTTTCAGAGCTTTCGGACGGCGAGATCGTTAAAATATCATCAGATCTGAAAAACGGTGGAAAAGTTGTTTTCGATGAAATGTCGCAAAAACTGTTTGAATGGTCGAAAAGATTGATTAATGAAACGGAGAAGTAAAATGTCAAAAACATATAACATCGGCATCATCGGTTTCGGCTCGCGTGCCCGCGGGATCTGGGAGAAGAGCATTATGCCGTACAGCGAGACCGAGGGCAACGACAAATGCCGCCTTGTTGCGATAGTCGATCCTCGCCCCGAGGAAGAGCTTCGCGCACAGCTCGAGGTCTGCGGCGCGCCCGATGCGCGTATCTACCGCGATCCCGTGGAGATGTATGAGAACGAAAAACTCGACGGAACCATCATCGGCACACGTTGCTCGCTCCACACAAAAATGGCGCTCATCAACGCCAGCTACGGCATTCCCGTGCTGCTCGAGAAGCCTGTTTCAACGACCGACGAGGATCTTGCCGCGCTTGAAGGCATTCTTGATACGATGGATGAAAAGACGCTTATCTCCTTCCCGCTTCGCGTTGCTCCCCTTGCCGTCAAAGCAAAGGAGCTCATCGACACGGGAATCCTCGGCAAGATCAGCCAGGTGCAGGGAATCAATAACGTTCCCTATGCAAGAGGATATTACCACGGCTGGTATCGCGACGATCGGGAAACCGGCGGTCTGTTCTTGCAGAAGTCAACGCACGATCTCGACCTGATTCAATTCATCCTCTCCGAGCCGAAGCCCGTTATGATCAGCGCGACCGAAACGAAGAATATCTTCCTCGGCGATATGCCCGCGGGGCTCAGATGCAAGGATTGCGAAAAGCGCGAAAGCTGCCCCGAAAGTGATATCAACGTTGCAACTTACGGCGACAGATACGCTGTCAGGGACGAGTGTTGTTTTGCCGTTGACACGGGCAACCACGACAGCGCATCGATCATAGTTCAGTATGCGGACGGTATGCACGCCGTTTACAGTCAGAATTTCGTTGCGCGCAAGGCGGCGGGCAGACGAGGTCTGCGTATCATCGGCTACAACGCAACACTTGAATTTGAATTCAATTCTAAATGCATTGATATTTTTTATCATAACGAAGACAAGACCGAGCATATCGATATGACCGATCTTTGTCAGCACTCGCACGGCGGCGGAGACCGCAAGATGATCGATTCCTATGTCAAAATGCTCGGTGGCGCAAAGTCGCCCGCTCCACTCTCATACGGCATCCTTTCGGCAAAGCTCTGCCTCGCCGCGAGAAAGTCGGCAAGGGAGAATGTGTTTGTTAAAATTGATTGATCTCAGAGGTAGTGACAGATGTTACTTTTGATCCCCGTTGGAGTTTTGCTTGTTGTTTCACTCTTGTTCAACGTGGCAACGAGCGTCACCAAAAAGTTTTATAACAAAACCGCGCCCGCGGGCAGGGAGAGCAACTGGTTCTATAACACCTGCATGGGCATTGCGTGTCTTGTCTTTATACTGATATTTTCGATCAATCCGGCAGTCCCCGATCCATTTGCAAGTATCACCGATCTTTCGCTTGTTTCGGTGGGGCTCGGCATCGTTTTCGGTATTCTTGTGCTTGCGCAGAGCTATACTTATATGTGGGCGCTTGAGATAGGTCCCTTCTCGTACACGAGCGTTATCGTTTCGCTCGCGAGCCTTATCGCGGCGATCAGCGGTTTATTCTTCGGCGAGAACATTGATGTTTATCAGTATATCGGAATGGGCATTATGGTCTTTTGCATCATCTTCTCGACCGATAAAAACAACGGCGGAAGAAAAACGTCCTTAAAATGGCTCTTTGCGGCGCTGATGTCCTGCGTGACGAACGGCGTCCTCGGTGTGATGCAAAAGATACATCAGAACACGGAGTATAAGAGCCAAAGCACGGCGTTCCTTGTCTCCGCATTCGCCTTTATGACTGCGGTATCTGCACTCATCTGGCTTTACGAACGCAAAAAAGCAGGCGAAAACCGTTTTGATCCCAATGCAAAGCAGACGGGATTTGCCCTTGCCAGCGGAGCGGTTCTTGCTGTCCCTCACGTGGCAAATCTGTACCTTGCGGGAACATTGCCCTCGGCTGTGTTTTTCCCGATCTTCAATACGGGCTCACTCGTTATTACCCTCATCGTTGCAACGTTGTTCTTCCGCGAAAAGCTGACACGTCTGCAATGGCTGGGTATAGTGCTCGGTATCATTTCAAGTTTATTTGTAAGCGGAACCGTTTCCGCTTGGATAGGATAGTTTATGGCATTTGATGCAGGTTTTCTTTCGGCGATAATTGCCGAGATAAAAACTTCCGCAGTCGGCGGAAGAATAGAAAAGGTATATCAGCCCCGTGCTGACGAGATCGTTCTCCAGATGCGCGGCAGAGAGGGCGGAAAGAAGCTCCTCTTCCGCTGCGGAGCGTCCGATCCCCGCGTGGCGTTTACCGAAAATATGCGCGACAACCCCGCCGTGCCGCCCTCGCTTTGTATGCTTCTGCGAAAGCATCTCGGCGGCGCGTTCCTAATCGACGTAAGACAAGAGGGCTTTGAGCGCGTTGCCGTTTTTGAATTCGGCACTCGCGATGAGATGAGATTTGACTGCAAAAAACTCCTTATTGCGGAAATTATGGGTAAGAACTCAAATCTGATCTTCGCAAACGAGGACGGCAGGATAATCACCGCTCTCCGCACAGTCGATTTCACGACTTCGCGCCTCCGTCAGATACTGCCCGGTATGAGATATGAAATGCCGCCCGCGCAGGAAGGGAAGAACGATCCTCTCACCGAAACGATGGAGGGCTTCATCTTTCGTCTTTCCGCTGCCCCTTGGGAGCAGAACGCGGCGAAGTTCATAAATCAGAACTACCTCGGAGTTGCGCCCGTAGTCGCGCGCGAGATCGTTTTCCGCGCCTCGGGCGACGCCGCGACGGATTGCGGAAGCATCGACCCCGTTCATCTCTGGCAGGTCTTCTCGGGCGTTTTCAGCGACGTCAGAGAGGGCAGATTCGTTCCCTTTGCGGTTTATGACGGCAACCGCCCGGTCGAGTATTCATTCTTGCCCTTGACGCAGTACCCGATCGAATCGCAGCGCAGTTACGAGAGCTTTGCCAAGCTTCTCGATACCTATTTCGGCGAGCGCGACCGTGCGGCTCTTGTGACCGACCGCGCATCCGACCTCAAACACACCGTTTCGTCCGCGATCTCCCGCGTGCTCCGCAAGATCGAGGCGCAGAATGCGGAGCTTATCGAATGTGAGCAAGGCGAGGATTTTAAGCGCGATGCCGATCTGATCGTTGCGAACATCTACCGCCTCAAAAAGGGCGACGGAGAGGTCCGACTCACCGATTATTCCGAAATGAACGATGACGGCGAGTTCGCCGAGCGAGTGATAAAGCTCGACACGCGTCTTTCTCCCTCGGAAAACGCGCAGAAACTCTATAAAAAGTACAATAAATGCAACAACGCCCGCCGCGAGCTGACGCATCAGCTTGAGCTGGCAAATGCCGAGGCAGATTATCTCTACACCG
Source organism: Eubacteriales bacterium (assembly GCA_045541375.1). Classification (GTDB taxonomy): domain Bacteria; phylum Bacillota; class Clostridia; order Oscillospirales; family CAG-272; genus CAG-390. The sequence continues at coordinate 25,993 of JAZQJB010000149.1, forward strand.
TCCGCGACGCGCTTTCGAGAGCCGAAACGGGTGCAGACCTCGCGGGTATCCGCCACGAGCTTGAAAGCGGCGGTTATCTCAAGCAAAAGAAGGGCGCGGCACCCGCAAAGTCGGTCAAGAATCCGCCCCTCAAGTATATCACCACGAACGGATATGAGGTCCTCTGCGGCAGAAATAACCTGCAAAACGAGGAGATCACCTTCAAGACCGCGGCGAAGGACGATTATTGGTTCCACGCAAAGGGCGTTCCGGGCTCGCACGTGCTGATGAAGACCGACGGCGAGGAGCCGCCCGCACTCGACATGACCGAGGCGGCTGAGATCGCGGCGTTCAACTCGACCGCCGAGGGCAACAATATCCCCGTCGATTATGCCTTCGCAAAGCACATCAAAAAGCCCTCGGGAGGCAAGCCGGGACTCGTAATTTATCATACGAATTACACGGCTTATGTTACCCCCGATCCCGAAAGGATCGCGGCGATGCGTCAGAAGTAATTTTTGCAAAAAATATTTGAAAAATACCAAATTATTTTTGCAAAACCTATTGCAATTAGGAAGTTTTTGTGGTATAATATTCAACTGTGAAGTATTCGTAGCGTAACCTCTCAGGCGTAACGAATACACAAAAATAGGGAGGTGAATCTGTTGGCAAACATTAAGTCCGCAAAGAAGCGTATTCTTGTTATCGAGAAAAAGACTCTTCAGAACAAGATCGCTCGCACCAAGATGAAGACTATCATCAAGAAGTTCTATGCTGCTGTTGAGTCAGGTGATAAGGCTGTTGCTACCGAGGCATACAAGGTTGCAGTTAAGTGTGTTGACCAGGCTGCTGCTCGCGGTATCATTCACAAGAATGCCGCAGCTCATAAGAAGAGCCAGTTTACACTCGCCCTCAACAAACTCGCGTAAACCTGAATATAGAAAAAGGGATGCAAGTCGTGCTTGCAGCCTTTTTCTTTTATAGACGAAACCCACGGCAAAAGCCGTGGGCCGTTTCTTTTTCTTTATTCCTTATAAACAAAGTACACGATCTCGTCTGGGACGTTAACGATATATTCCTTTGCCTGCGGCGGATAGATGTTCTTGTTCGGTACGTCTTCAAGCGGGATCCAACACATTTCGAGCTCGATACGCTCGTTGCCGAGTTCGTCGAGTGCTTTGAAATTCCGGTCAAGCGGTATCTGCGTTTCATCCTTTAAGGAAACCAAATAATATAGGTTTATCTGCTGACAAGGGCGAGTGCCCCAAGGGAAGAAATTCTCGTTCACCATAAAGAGTCTTTCAACCTTGATGTCAGCGCCGATTTCTTCCTTAAATTCTCTTACAATCGTTTCTGCGGTCGTTTCTCCAAAAGCAACATGACCGCCGATAAAGGCATAGCCGTCGTCATCAACTGCCTTTTGCATAAGCACCTTGCCATTGTGGATCAGAAGTCCACCGACACGGTACGAAAAAACATAATCGTCGGTTTTGAAAAATATGTCTGCCATTGTTTTTCTCCTCAAAGCGTTATCCAAAATCTTTTCAAATACTCTTTTTCATTTGGCTCATATACCGTGTATTCATAAACACCGCCGTTCGCAAGAATGGTTTTTTCACTTCCGATATTGCCGTCAATACAGGTAATCAGAACTTTATCAAGCCCGATCTCGCGGCAGTAAGGAAGTGCCATTTTCAGCATTTGTTTGGCATAACCTTTGCGCCGCTCACTCGGTCTTACCGAATATCCTATGTGCCCGCCGAATTTTTCAAGATATTCGTTGAAATAATGCCTTACTTGAAGCATTCCGAGCACCTTGCCGTCGCTTTTTCTCACGAGCATAAACTGCGTCGCCAAAACACGGTCCGCGGGCAGGGTTTCGAGGCATTCGTAGTCCTTGCATTTCTGAATAAAGTCGAGCGGATCGTCAAATCTGCGCAGAGAACCCGTTCCGTCCATTGAGTCGCCCGCGTCAAGGAATTCTTGGCGGTATTCCTTTATCTGATCTGCATATTCCGTAGAAGGTTTTATTAAAATCAATTCTTCCATTTTGTTCTCCTCTATCTTCTTAATCGAATCATTCCTCAATTCCTCGCGCAGCTCGCGTGTCCATTTGGACCATTCGCAATTTTCCTGACCGTAGACGAGGTTTTCTTCGTATTCAAGCGGGATCCACGTTGAGATGTCGGCTTCGTTGTGCGAAACGACTGCTTCAAGGTTGTCAAGCGACTTGAAAAGCTTCGCCTCGGGCGTTTCAAGCGCGTTCATTTCGTCAAAGAGCGCGGAAAGCTCGGTACGAATGTCATCGGGTAGGGAAGAAAGCAGACTCTTGATAGCCTTATCTTCCTCTTTTTCGTGATCGGCGGTTTTGTTAAAGGACGGAATGTCGCCCGTGACTGCCTCGCCGAAATCGTGGACGAGGCACATTCTGATCACTTTGTTTATATTAAGCTCCGGGTATTCGTCGGCGCAGAGCATCGCCATTACCGAAAGCCGCCACGAATGCTCCGCGACGCTCTCACGCCTTCCGCTCGACGTCCACGAATGCCGCGTGTTACATTTCAGCTTTTCGATCTTGCCCAGAAATTCTATATATTCTCTTGGCTTCATCGTCTGATCATTATTCCTTTCATAAACTCCGACTCGTTATGAAAATTATACGCGATCGTCTTTTCTTTCTCCGTGCAGCCGATGAGAAGCTTGATCTCGGAATCGCGCTTCCACAGATCGACCGTGCAGATGATCGCGTCGCACTTTCCCTCGGGCAAAGACCCGCGCCACACGTCGATACCGCTTCCGTCCATGGAGGCGGTGTTTTCAATATAACCGTAATCAAGCTCGTACCTGATCTCGGGGTATCGCGGATGAGTGCTGCCCTTCGGCCTGTCGATGATGATATTACCCGATGATATGAGCTTGTCTATTGCCTGCCAAAAATGAAGATTTTGTTCCATAATTATACCTGTTTCTTTTTTGCCTTGACCAAAAGGAAATTCGGCTTATGAAGATCCTTTTCACAGCTTTTGTCCATTGCGATCGTTTCCTGTGTCGGAACGGGTTCCATCATCCTTTCGATGGAAAATCCCGCCTCGCAGAGGGAATTGACGATCTCGGAAAAGGTTCGGTGATATTTTTCAACGCCCTCAACGATCCACTTCGTGCTGCGCTTGCCGCCGCGCGCATAGTCGGTCAGCTTGTAGTGAAGCACGTTGCCGTCGTCGTCCCGAAACCAACTCGCGCCGGATATGGGCGCGGTTGTCAGGGGATGTTCCTGCGAAAAGATAAAGTATCCGCCGGGGTTCAATACGTCGCATACGCTCTTTGCAAACGCGGAGAAATCCTCGACGTAATGCACCGCAAGGGAGCTGAAAACAACGTCATATTTTCCCTTGATGAAGGAAAGATCGCTCATATCCGCGCGCAAAAATTCGATGTCGGGATGTTCCTCGATCGCGACTGCAAGCATCTTCTCGGAAATATCGACGCCGAGAATGCTCGTTGCCCCTCTCGCCTTGAATTCGGCGCAGTTTTCGCCGTAGCCGCAGCCAAGGTCGAGGACAGCCTTACCGGTGAGGTCGGGCGAAAGAGAGAAGAGCGCAGGCTTTTCCTCGAGATTGTTTGCGCTGTACCGATTGCTGCGGATCTTCTTGTAGCCGTCAAAAAACTCCTGATTGTCGAATATGTTCTGCGATTTACTCATTGAAAGCACTTCTTAATAAGGCTTTTTAGCCAGATACAGAATATAAGTGTCGCTGAACACGATCTTATTTCCTGCCGCAAGAACGGCGTCGCGGAGTCCTTCGAACAGCTTTGTTTTGTATGGCTCTGGGATGACCATGTGATCGCAATGCGTTCCGCTGTATGCGACGTATTCGTCAGCGGTAAATTCGCGTTTGCCGTAAAACTCGCGTTTCTCGAAATCGACGTAGCCGTAATTCGGCGCGTTGGTGTACTTGAACGAACCGTGCGTGTATTCGGTCTCGGGCTTGTAGTATTCGGAATAAACCTTTTGAATATTGTTGTAGAGTTCCTCGTTAGGGGTCTTGTAATCGCCGCGCATAAGAAGCATCGCCAGAGTTCCGCCGGGCTTGAGAAGGTCAAAGGTCTTCGTAAAGGCAATTTCTTCGGGTATCCATTGGATCGTCGCGGCAGAGTAGATCATATCAAACTTACGGTCGCCGAAATCGTGCGTGATGAAGTCGTCGTTTACAATGTTGAAATTCGGATAGCAACCGTATTTCTGCTTCATTTTTTCATAAAGATGCTCACCGAGCTCGATGGCGTTGTAATCGCATCCGGTGCCCAGGATCGGATCGGTAGCCTGACCCGTACCCGGACCGAGCTCGAGAACAGTTTTGCCTTCTCCGATCTCGGCGTATTCGATCAATGAGGCGAAAAGTTCTGGGGAATATCGCGGTCTGTATTTATCAAACTGTTCGGGGATGGTGTCGAAAATTTTTCTGAATTCCATAATAGTTCTCCTTTATAATGTAGACAAGAGTTTTTCCGCTTCCTCATAAAGCCTCGGCGAGACCTGCGGATATGTAAGCTCTGCGGGAAGGGTGTCGAATATTCCGATCTCTTTCATTTCACTTTCGGGGAGCTCGCCGAGCGAATGGACGACTGCGAGAAAGACCATTCCGTTCGAGCAACTTTGCGGGTCGAAGCCCCAATAGTCGCAGACGGGATAGACGTCCGCGTCTTTAATTCCGCTCTCCTCAAAAAGCTCGCGGCGCGCGCATTCGATCGGGTCTTCGCCTGCTTCGATATGACCGCCCTGCGTTTCCCAAGTGTCACGCTTTTTGTGCTTTGAGAGGATCCATTTGCCCTGATAATTGGCGCAGATTACGGTAAATTTGTATTCTTCGAGATATCCGATAGGAAAAATTCTGCATTGAAGTTCAGAACGCGAATGCTTGGACGGCTCAAGATTAATTACTAGTTCCTCGCATTTTTCAATAGCAAAACCGTGACCCTGCAGCGCGGATTTGCGGTACCAGAATATTGCCTGTTCAATATCGTTTTCAACTTCCTCGCAGTACTTTGCAAGATCATATTGTGCCGCACTGTCGCTGTTGTAAGCCTTAGCGCGTATGGGCTTGATAAGGTTGTCGCAGGTAAATGTTTTTACGTCTCCAAGCGTCTTTATTTTTCCATTGTCAACGATTATTGCGCCGCTCATCAGCGAGGTGGCGTATACAGTCTTTTTTCGTTCCGCGATAACTCTTGCGATTGCTATATTCTGTGCTTCGGTTCCCTCATAGTGGACTTCAAGATAAAAGTCTTTAAGATAGGGGAGTCCTTGGTAATAACAGAATTCGGGATAATCGTGGTCGGGGGAGAGATGATATTCTTTAAGCTGGACGACCGCTCCCGCGCTGTAACCCATAACAATGCCCTCATGTTTCATCAAAGCCTCACAAAGATCAAGTTCCTCAATGCGATCCATCATTCTGTTGGGCAGACCGCCGAGAAAATATATTATATCGGCGCCCTTAATCTTTTTCTTTGCTGCTTCTTTTGTGTCGGTAAAATAGTTGATAAAGGAGATATTACTCTCCGGAATCCCGTATTCAGCAAGCCCGCCGACTATGCTTCCGTAAAATCTACCGCTTCCTTTGCCGTAAAGCAAATTCCAATCAGACAGAGATTTGACGCGAGTGTCACGAAATGAGAGCGCGACAACGGCGACTCTATGCTCCGGCTTCAGGAGTTGTTTTAATTCATGGTAAAGATAAGGCTCTGTTATGTTGTAGCCTTCAAGTAAAATATTAATCATTTGATAATGCCAAAATTAATTATAGAATTGATGAACAACTGCATTCAAAAGCCCCCCACACCCCTCAAAAATATCGCGGTAAGCAATATCAAATCTATCCGAATACCAAGGGTCGGCAACGTCGCCGGGGCGGGAGGTGTAGTCCATCAGTTTGTGTATCTTTCCCTCGGAGTCGCCGCCGAGGATGGTGTGCATATTGCGGATGTTCGCCGAATCCATGCCGACGAATAGATCGTATTTGTCGTAATCTGATCTTTGGAGCTGAACTGCGCGCTTGCCGTCGGGGGAAATGCCGTGCTTTGCAAGCTCCGCTCTCGCGGGCGGATAGACGGGATTGCCGATGCCGTTCCATATTTCCTCCGCGCTTGTTGCGGATGACTTTATCTCAAATTCTGCCTCAAGCCCGCGATCTGCGACCATCTTTTTGAATATAAACTCCGCCATCGGGCTGCGGCAGATGTTGCCGTGGCAGACGAACATGATCCTTACCATCTTTTCATATTCCTCTCGAATTTCTTGGTGTAAGCCTCGCGCAGCTCGTCGGAGGTTATGCCGTAGCAGAGCATTACGTCATGGTAGTACATCAGCACATCCGCCATTTCCTCGATCAGATGCGCGCGGAGCTCGGGATCGGAAACTGCTTCCTCTCCGCCGTTTTTCTTGACGATGTCGGCAACCTCGCCGATCTCGCCGATCATCCAAAGGAGCTTGTTCTTGCCCGTGTCGATACAGATCGGCTCCCATTTGTCCTTGTATTTTTCCTGCAACTGTCTTTGCATTTCGAGCATTTCATTTACTGTAAATTCTGCCATGTCAAACTCCTTTGTACCATTTGGGTACCACGTTTGTGAAATTATCGTACCAATCAAGCACATCGCGCGCCTGATTTATCATTGTGTTTATTTCCTTGTCACCGAATGGGATCGCCCACGGGATCGAGGATAGCATATTGCTGCCGATATAGAGCGCGAGAAGCTCCCAGAATTTGTGCGGAACCTTGCCGTCGAAATAGCCGTCAACGTTACCCGAAGCAAACGAGGGTGCCGCCTGCGCGCACCAAACGATGCGGTTGAATTCTTCCCAAGGATCGCCGAAATCGTAGCGGTCGAAGTCAATTATGACTATGCGCCCGTTTTCGATCATCATATTTCCAATGTGATAATCGCCGTGCTGATAGCATTGCGGGCGGTCTTTCAGCAGGTGACGGTTCGCCGCGAGGTAATCGAGAATGTAATGATCGCCCTCGAATTTGAGCGGACATTCGGAATACATCTTGATCTTTCTATCGATCTTCGCATTGAATCTCAGCTCCCAATCGGGCTGGTCTTCGGGCGCGGGAATCGAGTGGATAAGCTGAAGCATTTTGCCTGCTTCATAGCCAAGGCGATACTGCTCGTCTTCGCTCATTCCTTTGACTGCTTCCTCGGCGTCAACACCATTTACGAACCTTTGAAGCATATAATACCCGTCCTCGCATTCGCCGCAGTCGATGGGATTGCACATCGAAACGCCGCGCGCCTCAACTTCCTTTTGCATACGGAACATATCGGGATAACGCTCGCCGCGCGGAGAATTCGTCACGCGCAAAAGATAGACGTTCCCGCCCTCATCAACCGCGCGGTATTTTTTATCTCCCGACCAGCCTTTGTTGATCTCGGTAAGCTCGGTGAATATAGGTAACGGCATATTATCGCCTCCTGAAATAATTAAATAGTTATATTAATTATAACATACATCTGCTTGGTTTGCAAGTGAAATGTTCTCAACTTGCTGTTGACAAAGTATAATTTGCTGTGCTATAATATGTTTGTTGGCACGTGATCACAAAATGGTGATGAAAGGAAATGATAAAATGAAAAGACTATTGGCTTTATTTATGTTGTGCTCTTCATTAGTTTTGCTGATTTCTTGCGCCATCACTAACGAGGGGTATGAACCGGAAGTGGGCAATACCGTGATTGAAGAAACAGAGCGCTTCCTTTTTTCGCCCGAATCCCCGGTGAATCTGACTGCTGAAGAAGAGAATGAGATCATTTTTACTTTTGCCACTCAAAACAATGATCCCGCGCCGGATGTGAGCGAATATACGGTCAGATGCTACGGTTCGGCAACCACTGATGAGTATGGAAAGGTTTATGCTGTTGTTATAGAAAAGCCAAATTATAATCCAATCGTTTTTGACGAATATTTTGAGTCGCCTTATGATTATCCCGTCACGCGCGAATACAAAAGCGACGCTTACGACGTTTGGTCCGATATGCGCGCGCCACTGTTGATATATGCGAACGGAGAGTTTTTTGCTTGGAAAAATTCACCTGTGAAGGGAGAGTTTTTAGCGGAGATTCTAGATACGTATCGTAGGTATAACGAGGATTTTTATAATGCGATGGATGGCAAATAATTCGGTATAATATAAAAGCAAAACGGAGGGCAGAGAAATGATCGAATTCCGCGAAGAAGATATAAAATATATTGCCGTTGAGCTTCCCGATGAGGTGAAGTTTTATAAATATGCGGGCGATTTTGAGGGCGAAGAGAAAGTTGTTCTCTCCCTGCTTGAGGGTGAATTGGCGATCCCGATCCGCCGCCGTCTTGAGCTTGAACTTGCGATCTGCCGCGAGATGCAAAGGGATTATTATACCGATTTTGACACGCTTCTCGGAAAGATCCAAGAAAAGTATCCCGCCTGCACGGCAGAAAATCTTGAATATATAATTTCACAGGGAAGTGCAGACTATATCCGCAAGAACGGCGTGCGCTATTTTCAGCGCGCTGCGAGGTCGAATATCCTTGAATGTCAGGAGGCATATCTGAAATCTCTGCCCGACGGAGTTTATGAAAATGCTTACCGCAACCCTTTGCGCCACGAAAATCTCGAGATAATGAAAAAGCACGGCTACCGCAAGGTGCGCTGGCGCATCCGCGAGTGGCTGACGATCGACGAACACGCACAGCGCGTGGGCAAAAAGATCCGTGTTCATCTGCCGTATCCCGCAGAATGTGACGAGCAGAGCGACATCGTGCTTCATTATTCCTCACATCCCGTTTATATCTCGGATGCCGATCAGCGCACGGCGTTTATCGAAACCGAATATAAGAAGGACGAGAAGTTTGAGATCGAATTTTCCTATACTTTAACAATTCCTTACTACGACCTCGATCCCGCGAAGGTATCGGCGGAGCAACCCACGTTCTGTACCGAGGAAGAACTCCCGCAGATAAGGATCACACCGGCGATCAAGGCGGTAGCTGAAGAATTGAAAGGCGAGGAAACGAACCCCCTTATCCTTGCACGAAAGGCTTACGAATACGTCACGACAAATATGTCGTATTCCTATATGCGCGAGTACCTTTGCATTGAAAATATTCCCGAATTTGCTCTCTTTAACAAGCGAGGCGACTGCGGCGTGATGGCACTTCTGTTTATCTCTCTCTGCCGTGCGATGGGCGTGCCCGCGCGTTGGCAGTCGGGAAGCCATTGCAGACCGAACCGCATCGGAAGCCACGATTGGGCGCAGTTCTATGTTGCCCCCTGGGGTTGGCTGCACGCCGATCTTTCCTTCGGAGAGGGCGCGCACAAATACGGCGACCGCGAGCTTTGGGAACATTATTGCGGCAATTTCGACGTCTTCCGCGAGATCAATAACCACTCGCAAGGAACGCCATTCGATCCGCCCAAAAAGTACCTGCGCACCGACCCTTATGACAATCAGAGCGGCGAGGCGGAATATGAAGATATGGGACTCGGATTTGACGATTTCCACAAAGGAAGAACTATAGTAGAATTTGAAGATTTAACGGAGACAACAAAATGAAGAAGTATATTATTGCCATTGACGGCGGAGGAACAAAAACGGTAGGTGTGCTTGCCGATATGCACGGCGAGATACTTAATTACAAGGTCGGCGGACCCTCGAATCCCAACGACATAGGCGAAAAGGCTGCGCGTAATACTCTGACCACGATCATCCGTGAGCTTGCGGATGCCGAGGAGGGTTGGATAGACAGCGTTTATGCGGGAATATCGGGTGCGATAGGAAACGAAAAGCTTCTGCGCCGAGCGGTCTCCGAGGCTTGCCCCGATGCAAAGATCAAGGTCGCAAGCGACATATACAATCTTTTTGCCCTGCTTGACGGTGACACGTCACGCGATGCCGCTGTGATCATCTGCGGTACGGGCGGAGTCTGCTTTGCGCGCAAGAACGGAGCGCTTCACCGCATCGGCGGCTGGGGCTATCTGCTTGACAGTTTTGGCGGCGCTTATTCGGTAGGACGCGATGGGCTTGAAGCCGCTTTGCGTTATCATGACGGCAGAGGAGAGGCAACAGAACTGTACGCACGTGCGGAGGCTTATCTCGGTGCAAAGCCGGAGAACGCCATCAGGAAGATATATTCCGAGGGAAAGACCCTTATCGCAGGATTTGCCCCCGAGGTCCTTCATGCCTGCGAGGCGGGCGACCCCGTTGCCGCAAGGATAGTTGATTCCGCGATCGACGGCATAGTCGGCTTTATCGACCGCGCTTATGAGATCATAGGCGAAAGATTCGATTGCGTTGTCGGCGGCGGTTTGATATACAATTCCTATATGAAGTCGCGTCTTCTCGCGCTTCCCGATGACAAGGCGAGAATAATCTATCCCGAAAAAGAACAGATCTACGGCGCGCTGAGGCTCGCGCTGGAGCTTTCAAAGGAATAATGATATGAGCAAAAGAGAGAAGAGGAGAATATACGAAAGATACGTCAAGCGGGCACTTGACGTGATCTTTGCGTGTGTTTTCCTCTTCTTGCTCTTTCCCGTATTTTTGATAACCGCACTGCTCATAAGGCTGAAGCTCGGTGCGCCCGTGATATTCAGCCAGCCACGCGGTGGTTTTGGTGGGCGGGAATTTATGATACTTAAATTCAGAACGATGACGGATAAGCGCGACTCGGAGGGCAAGCTCCTGCCCGACCCCGAAAGGCTGACGCGCTTTGGCAGATTCTTGCGGCGGACAAGCATCGACGAGCTTCCGCAGCTCGTCAATATTCTTCGCGGCGAGATGTCCTTCGTCGGTCCGCGCCCTCAGCTTGCCGAATTTTTGCCCCACTATACCGATAAAGAGAACCTCCGCCACACCGTCCGCCCCGGGCTGACGGGACTTGCACAGGTCAAGGGCCGCAACTCGCTCCCTTGGAAAAAGAGATTCGAACTCGACGCGGAATATGCCGAGAGAGTGTCGTTCTTCCTTGATTTGAAGATCGTATTTCTAACCCTTTTTACCCTCTTCGGCAAAGGCAGCGACGGCGACGTTGAGAATTTTTACGACAGATAAAAAACACCGTCTTTCTCCGGCGGTGTTTATTTGTAAACAAAATGTAAACATGGCGGTCTCGGTGAAAATATTTGAAAATTGATCCGTTATATGGGTGACCGAAAAAATAAAGGAGGAGAATCAAATGAAAGAAATAGATTTCTCCGCGTTCTTCAAGGAATATTATCCGCTGCTCAGGGCTTTTTGCATCGCAAGGTTCTCGCTTGACAGCTATGATGCAGATGATTTTGCTTCGCAGGCGTTCGGCGACCTGTGGGAACAGTGGGATAACTTCAAAAAATCACCGCCGCCATCAATTTATTCTTGGCTTTGCCTGCGTGCCAGGTCGCTCTTTATCGACGAATACCGCAAACGAAAGCGCGCGCCCGATGAGGTGGAATACAACGAGGAATTGCACGGCATCCCCGATATCGACGGCGCGGCGGAGGATGAGTCCTATCAAGCCTACATAGCCGAGATACGCTCAAGGCTCGGCGAGCGCGAGAATGAGATCTTTACCGCAATGGTCGAGCAGTCGCTCGGCATTGACAAAACGGCGGAAACGCTCGGTATGACCCGCTCGGGAACGCTGACGGCTTGGTACCGATTACGGACGAAACTCGGCGAAATACTGAAAAATATTTTCTGAAAAATGAAAATTATCTCCCCGGATTTCGTTTATATGGTGAAGGCAAAACAGCCGGCCGGCAACCACACACAGCCTTTGAAAGGAGCAAAAGAATGAAAAACTTAAAAGATAAAAGCGAAAGACTTCTGCTTGGCAAGATCATTGAAGCCGAAGCAGAATCGCAGAACCCCGATATGAAGCTCGTCCGCGAATGTGCCGATAAGATCGAAGCCACCGCAGGCAAGCTTACCGAGTCCGAGATCGAAGCAAAGCTTGCAAAGATCACGGGCGCACAGAAAACAGAAAAAGTACACACAAGATTCAAAAAGCGCAAACTCCTCGTCTCTCTCATCGCAGCCTCTCTCGCAGTTATTATGGTATCTGCGGCTGCCGCAAGCTCGGTAGTCTGGGGCTGGCTGCCATTCCCCTTTACCCGTAATTCGAATCAGCTCACCGAGGTTCCTGAGGGCTACGTCGGAATCTATACGGAAGCCGACCTTGACCTCATCCGCAACGACCCCGACGGCAATTTCATCCTAATGGAAGACATCGACCTCGGCGGCAAAGAGCACACCCCCATCGGCGACTACCTGACCCCCTTCGACGGCAAGTTCAACGGCAACGGCCACGTGATCTCGAACTTCACCATCACCGCATCCGGTGCGGCGATTTGGGAAAAAGTTAGCGTGGAAGAGTACCAAATGCGCTATAAAGCAGAGGAGGAGAAATACGGAAGCGAAAAATATATGTGGTTCAATGAATATGAACTCCCCGCATATTCTTTATTTGGAAAAGACGGAAGATTTAACAGTTTGGAAGGGGTAGAGGTTCAGGATGAATATGATCTGCAGTATATTTCCGCTATAGGTTTGTTCGGCAACGCAGGAAATGCTACGATTACAGGTCTTGGTGTTGAAAATGTAGCTATAACCGTCAGTGATGCAGATTATTCTGCTGTAGGCGTTATTGCAGGTCAGGTAGGATATATAAGTTCTTGTTACGTTAAGAATTCCACTGTTACTGTAGGTGCTAACACTGCGGCGGTAGAAGAATATGCTAACGGCAAGCAAATTGATATATTTGATTACATGCACGGAAATGCATTGGCCCCCTTTAGCTGTGATCGCGTTTACAGCATATCTGCCGGAATCCTTTGTGGTGAGGCGTTTGCAATTGATAGCTGCCATACCGACGGTGAACTGACTGCTTCGGGAAATGGAAGTGAGAATATTAATTATTCTACTCTCTCTGCGGGACTTATTGCGGGTTACGGCGGTTCGGCTGTAAGCTCGTACTCAACTGCAAATGTTAATATCGAAGGAAATGTTTTTGATAGTCAAGGAATTCTCGGAAAGAAATCTCTTGTGCCTTCCTTCATCTATATTGATGCATACAAAACGCTTATTAATGATGGTCTGTGCGGCGGAATAAATATTACTGATGATGCAAGTCAGCGTAATAAGGCTCCAGGTGATGTATTGAGGCTTAGCGTACTTTTTTCATACGATTACGATAACGCTCTTTTGAATGATCAAAAGTATGCCAATATCGAAGAACTCGAAGAAAATTTCTTTGTCAGCGGACAGGGAACGCAAACAGACGAAAATTTCTGCTTTATTTATAAGCTTTGGGATCGTTACGCGAGAATGCTGATGCAGAATACCATCGAAAAGTACGGCGATATTCCACTAATCGAGCAGCTCTATAAAGACGAGAAAATGCGTATCGGCACCATCTGCTGCTACACCCCCGAGGGCAAGGAAAAAGCGGACTTCTACGAAGGCTTCGACTTCACCGATGTCTGGACGATGAAGAACGGAATGCCCGAACTCAAAATCTTTGGATAATACAAATAATTCCCGAGCGGCATTTGCCGCTCGGGAAGCTTTTTAGTTCAGAGTGCAGAGTTCAGAGTGCAGAGTTAAGGAAATTTTTCGCCGAGGCGAAGCGAGACAGCTCCCTCCGTAGCGGGTGATGAGGGGACACCCAGAACGCTTTGTTCGCACTTGCTTTTATTTATAAATCCGAAAATTTTCGAGCCAAAGGCGAGAAAATTAACCATAACTTTTCACTTTCCACTTTCCACTTCCCACTATTTTTCAAAAATCTCTTGACAACGCACACATAAAATGATATAATAATTCGGAATTGAATAGTCGAATCAAAGAATTGTTAGAGGTGCGGCTGTAATGAGTAAGTGCCGACTGATACCGGGATCGTGTATCGGCGCGGAAAGGTGCGGCTGCCGAAACTCGCTTTCTGCCGGAGGGAGCGCGTTGGGGGGCATGAAAATATCATGTCAACTGTCACAGTTATTTATTGTGGAGTGCTGCATATTCGATTGTATATATCTTTTTGGGTATTTATGACGGTCGGAGCACTTGCTTCGGCCTTTTCAATTTAATAATTATTACTTCATTATTATAAGGAGAAAAAGAAAATGAAGAAACTCACAGCCATCATCCTTTCGCTCGTGCTCCTTTGCACAGCACTCACCGCTTGCTCGTCGAGAGTAAAGACCGACATCAGCGGGGCCCAGAACATTTCCGAACTTAAGGGCGCGATCATCGCGGCTCAGTCGGATACATTCCACCTCACCGCTCTTGACCAGATCAAGGACGATATCACCATCAAGGAATACCCCGACTTCACCGACCTTCTCAACGCACTCAATTCGGGCGCTATCGACGGTTACGTAGCAGAAGAGCCCACCGCTCTCACCGTTTGCGGCACCGACGCGACCCTCGCATATCTCCCCCTCGTTAACAACTCCACCGGCTTCACCGCTACCGATGCAGAGACCGGTATCGCAGTTGCTTTCAAGACCGGCTCCGACTACGTTGTAAAGGCGGATGCTATCATCTCCACCATTTCCACCGAGACCCGCTCCGAGCTTATGAAGCAGATCGTTAAGATGACCGAGGACATCACTAAGGACGTTGGAGAACTCGTTCTCAAGTCCAACAGAACCGATACCGAGGCAGGTACTCTCAAGATCGCTATGGAGTGCGCATATCAGCCCTTCAACTGGGCACAGACCACCGATGTTAACGGTGCGGTTCCGATCGCAAACAACCCCGGCATGTTCGCTAACGGCTACGACGTTCAGGTTGCAAAGTATATCGCAGCTGAACTCGGTATGAAGCTTGAAGTTTACCAGTACGAGTGGGATTCCCTCATTCCCGCAGTTCAGTCCGGCGCTGTTGACGGCATCATCGCAGGTATGAGCCCCACAGCAGAGAGAGAAGAAGAAGTTGACTTCTCCGACTGCTACTACAACTCCAACCTCGTTATCATTTACAAGGTTCAGAAATAAGATAAATGAATTTCTTTGTACAAGTTTGGCAGATAGTTGTCAAATATTATCCGCACCTTCTGAAAGGTATCGGTATGACGCTTCTGATCTCGCTCGTCGGTACGCTGATCGGTCTTGTTATCGGTCTGCTCACGGGCGTTGTCAGAACAACTCCCTTTTCCAAAAACAAATTCTTTCGCGTGCTTCATAAGATCCTCAACGGAATCATAGCGTGCTATATCGAGATCTTCCGCGGAACTCCTATGATGGTTCAGGCGATGGTTATTTATTGGGGTTACGCATTTATGAACGGCGGACAGACCCTGCCCCTCATCCCCGCAGGTATCTTTATCGTTTCGATCAACACCGGTGCATATATGGCGGAGATCGTCCGCGGCGGTATCATTTCGATCGATAAGGGTCAGTTCGAGGGTGCATATTCCGTCGGTATGACCCACCCGCAGGCAATGCTCCACGTTGTTATTCCGCAGGTAATGAGAAATATCCTTCCTTCGATCTCGAACGAGTTCGTTATCAACATCAAGGATACCTCGGTGCTCAACGTTATCGGCGTTGCAGAGCTTTACCACGTTGCAGGCACGATCAAGGCAATGAGCTTCCAGACCTTCCAGACCTACGCGGTCGTCTGCGTGCTCTACTTCATTATGACCTTCTCGGTGACAAGAATCCTCCGCGGCTTCGAAAAGAAGCTTTCGGGCAGCAAGAACTACACCATCTGCGGATCGCAGTCGGATCCCGCGGCTGAAATACATATCAAGGAGGAAGCAAAATGAACGAGATAGTACTTGAACATCTTGAAAAAAGCTTCGGCGACCACAAGGTCCTCCTTGACGTAAACCTTACCGTCAACAAGGGCGAGGTCATCAGCGTTATCGGTTCATCGGGCTCGGGCAAGAGCACGATGCTTCGCTGCATCAATCTCCTCGAGGAACCCACCGGCGGCGTGATCAAGTATAAGGGCGATGACATTCTCACGCTCAACCTTTCGAAATACCGCACACAGGTGGGAATGGTCTTCCAGCAGTTCAATCTCTTTGATAATATGACGGCACTCGAAAACTGCGTCAAGCCGCAGGTTAAGGTGCTGAAGAGAAAGAGAGATGAGGCGGAGAAGATCGCGAAGGAATATATCGAAAAGGTCGGTATGTCGGCATACGTCAACGCGCGTCCCTCGCAGCTTTCGGGCGGACAGAAGCAGAGAATTGCGATCGCCCGCGCGCTTTCGATGAATCCCGAGGTCATCCTCTTTGACGAACCCACCTCTGCACTCGACCCCGAAATGGTCGGCGAGGTACTCGACGTTATCAAGAGCCTTGCAAAATCGGGACTCACTATGATCGTCGTGACTCACGAAATGGCATTCGCCCGCGAGGTCTCCGACAGAGTCATCTTCATGGACGGCGGCGTCGTACTCGAGGAAGGAACACCCGAGGAGCTCTTCGGAAACCCGAAAATGCCCAGAACGAGAGAATTTCTTTCGAGATACCTTAACGGATAAAAAGTGAACAGTGGTTAGTGGACAGTGGACAGAAAGTTGCGAGCAGATAATTTTATTTTGATATTTGCATTCCATTGTGCCGACAGATAATTTAATAAAAAGAAATCGGATATTAAGAAGATTGCTTCAAAAATATCCGATTTCTTTATTATTTCAATTTTGCAGTAAACAACATTTTGAGGTACTGAACAGAATTATTTTGTCGCGTCTTTCTGTCCACTGTCCAC
>JAZQJB010000150.1:0-3448 GCA_045541375.1 Eubacteriales bacterium
ATCGGTTAGCACCAATAATATCTATGTTAAATGAGCCAGCCTCTAATATATCAATCAAAAAAATCAAATCCGTAAAGGCAGACCCTCACGATATACACAGCGACAATGATGCCGAGGAGAATGCCGGCGATGATCTTTCGCAGTTTTTCGTATTTCGGGGCGAAGAGCTTATCGTGCACCATAAAGAAGATGCAGGGCAGTCCGAGAAAAAATACGGGATTGTAATATAACGCTTGTGAAAAATCGAGCCGCAGAGCCGCCAGATGCGCGCGTGTCATGCCGCAGAATGGGCAACAGATGCCGAAGATACGATAAGTCGGGCAGATGCTTCCAAAAAATCTCGAAAGAAAATAAAACACGACCACCACCGCTGCCCCCGCGCCGACGTGCTTGAGCATTATAATAAGGAATTCCTTCATCGAATATTTCTTCATTCCGCCGCTCCTTTCCCGATATTGTAAATATTATATCATATTTTTTTGCGTTTTACAATAAAAGTGGACGAAAACTTCCCGCTATGATCGTCTTCAGTTTTTATAAAATGAAAATTTCCGCCCAAACGGGCGGAAATTTACCTTCAACCGGCAACTTCAATCAATAATTCTGTGCGAGCTCCTGAAAATACGCCTGAGGATGATCGCATACGGGGCACTTCACGGGTGCCTTTTTGCCGACAACGATGTGTCCGCAGTTTGCGCACTGCCAAACGGTGTCGCCGTCGCGGGAGAATACGAGCTCGCCCTCAACGTTCGCAAGAAGCTTGCGGTATCTCTCCTCGTGATGCTTCTCGATCTCGCCAACCTTTTCAAAGAGGAATGCGATGCGGGTAAATCCCTCTTCCTTTGCAACTCTTGCAAATTCAGCGTACATATCGGTCCACTCGTAGTTCTCGCCCTCTGCAGCGTCGAGAAGGTTTACAGACGTGGTGGGAACCTCGCCGTCGTGGAGAAGCTTGAACCAGATCTTTGCGTGCTCCTTTTCGTTGTTTGCGGTCTCCTCAAAGAGGTCTGCGATCTGATTGTAGCCTTCTTTTCTTGCCTTGGATGCGTAGTAAGTGTACTTGTTTCTTGCCTGCGACTCGCCTGCGAAAGCGGCCTGAAGATTCTGCTCTGTTCTTGAACCCTTAAGTTCCATATTTGTGTCCTCCAAATATATCAATTTTTATTTTTTAATTTATTTCTGCCTCGCGGCATTTTTTACAGGTACAATGTGCGGTCAGCAGATAGGATGTGATCTGCTCGCCCGAGTCGCGCTCGATGCGGTCGAGAATGTCGCGATCAACGGGGATGTCCTTGACGGTGCCGCATTTGTCGCAGATGACGTGCCAATGCGCGTCGTCGGGTAGGTCGAAGCGGTCGGGCTGACCCGTGACCGAGAGGCGAACTATCGTGCCCTCGTCAACAAGGACGCCGAGATTGCGGTAAACGGTGCCGAGCGCGATGTTCGGCATTTGTTTTCGCGCCTCCTCGAATATCTGCGAAGCGGTCGGATGCGCATACGACGCGGCAAGTATTTCGGTTATCAGTTTCTTTTGCTTTGACATACGCGCATCCTCCCATGAAAAAGATTCTCCATCAAAAGTAGGAATGATTCCTACTGGCATTATTATACCATATAGGAATCATTCCTACATCAATAAACTATTAACTTTTTGTAAACGTATTGTAAATGTGAGAGGTTATTTGATGATATAAACCCTCGCATTTCGGTCTTTGAGATATTCTGCGACTGCTTTTTCCGCATTTTCGTCGAAGACGACGTTGTGGGGTTCGCTATCGCGGTTGCCGCCGTATTGACCTAAGGGGGAGGAGAGATTCTGAACGTAAGTGTTCTCATACATCTCGGGGCAGGAGGCTTCTTCGAGCGCGACGGTGTGGATCATTCGGTAAGCGGCGCGGTCAAATGTATTATTATGGATAGAAAAATCGCGCGCGGTGTTGGTGTAGCTCCAGCCCTTGATGTGCGCGGGGGTGTGGATATTGTGCCTCTGCTGACCCCATCCGAAGCCCGAAAAGCGCAGAATATTCTCCGCGATCTCGCAGTTTTCGACAATACTTCCGTCCACGCCCATATTTTCATCAAGAAAATACTCGATCGAATAGACGCAATATTCGATCAGATTTCTGAGATATTTGATATTCTTCATCTGAACAGGAACACCGTTCGTTGTTTTCTGATGGGTAATTCCCGCGTCGTAGATTTGATAAATATAGCAATTTTTGACTATATAATCATCACATCCGCCGTAGACCTCAACGCCGTTTCCGTAGCGTGTGACACTTCCGCGGCGGCCTTCGGGGTAGTTGGGATCGGTGCCGGAATAGTGTTGAATGGCACCGCCGACCCATCCGATCTCACAGCCGCTGACGTGGAGCGACACAACGTGCCCGCCGGATGAGATCGCGTGGGTTCCTATATATTTCAAGCAGAGGTTTTCGATAGTGACATTATGATTACTGCCGACAAAGAACATGTGTCGGCGCGCAAGTGCCTCGATCGAGGAGAAAACTGTGCCGGGATTTCCCGCGTCACAGCGCAGATAAAGCTCGCCGTAGGCGTCCCAACCGAGGTCGGGTATGGGAAAATCCTCGCCTTTCGAGGGTTTGACGGTAGTTTTTTCATCATATTTGCAGAAGATATCAAGATCCCGAGTCATTTCGTCAGAAATGATAAAATCCTTTTCCTCGTCATATCTGCAAACGAATTTTCCATCTCTGTAAGAGGGGATCAGCTTGCGCGAATGAAGCTCGTCATCGCCGAAAACGAGAGTTCCGCAGTCAAGGATCGGCTCGCAAAGCTTCCATATGTTTTTTTCGGAATCGTAAAGCTCCCAAAGATCGGGGTCGGCAAGATTCTTTTCCGAGCCGTAAAGTTTCGGCTTTTCACCCTCGCCAAAAGCGCAATATTTGACTCCCGAGCGGGTCTTCACGCATCCGCGAAAAACGTCGCCGCGGCGGAATCTCACCGCATCGCCTTCGCATAAATCAAAAGACGAAACTTTAGCAAGCGTTTTCCAAGCGCTCTCGGGACTCAAGCCGTCGTTTTCGTCATCGCCCTCCGCGCTGACGTAATAGACCGCGCCCGCCAAATCCTCGCAATCAGGCAGATCGTGTATTTCATTTTTAAGACTCTCTGCAATTTTATCTATCTCGGTCAAAAACTCTTTCGTTGCGATCATCATAATACCTCCGAAAACGGGTAGTTATGGAAATATTTTATCATATTTTTTGGGAGTTATCAATATAGAATTGAAAGATTTGTGATGAAATTTTATTGGTTAATGGGGTGAAGGAGCAAAAACCTCCCCAATGGGAGGTTTTACTCCTTCCGAACAGTCGACGGGGCGTCGCCTGTTCGAAGCGCAAAGGAGAGTTCCGCCCTCTGCGGAGGGCGGCAAAGGCTACGCGCCTTTGATGGCGCCACCTTTTGAAAAAGGTGGACGAAAACT
>JAZQJB010000151.1:0-21150 GCA_045541375.1 Eubacteriales bacterium
CATCATTCATTATTCATTTGCCCCACGCAAGTTTTGTAATGAATAATGAATAATGAAGCCGCTTCGCTGATGAATAATGAATAATTAATCTGCGGTGATCGGAAAAACTCGTCTGTACTTCAACGAAACCGACACGCGCGGGGGCAAGCGAAAGAATATCATCGACAGCCTGTCCGCCGAGATCATCCTTCAGAACACGCTCGACAGGCTCAAAAATATGGATTGATTGCAGAATTTACAATTTTTTGCGAATAAATTGTTTGACAAAATCGGTTTTTTAGTGTATAATATATGTATGAACGTTGAATTCCAAAAGGAGTAGAAAATGTTTAACATAGGAGATCTGCTGTTTTACGGCACAAACGGCGTGTGCCGCGTCAGTGAAATATGCTCTTCGCCCTTTGACTCTTCCGACCCGAGGAGCTTTTATAAGCTTGCGCCGATCGCAGAGAACACAAGTCTTGTTATATACACTCCCGTGGACAACACGCAGGTCATTATGCGTTCGCTTATCTCGAAGGAGGAGGCGGAGGCTTTGCTTGCGCGCATTCCCGAAATCGAGAAGGTTGCCGTTGCGGTTGAAAAGCACCGCAAGGAGGCATACCGCGAGACGATCCGCGACGGAGATCCCGAGGGATTCGTCAAGATAATCAAAACGGTTCGCGCCCGCCGCGAGCTCTTCCGCCGTACACGCCGCCGCGTGCCCGATCTTGACAACGATTTTGAACATACCGCAAAAACCTGCCTTTACGGCGAGCTTTCCACCGTCCTCGGCATCTGCCGCGAGGAGATACACCGCATCGTTACCGAGGGTGTAGCGGAATAATAATATAAAACACGGACCGATCAGACACAATTTGCCGATCGGTCCGTTTTTAGAACAGGAGGAAATATGAAAAGATCAAAAATATTAATCACTATACTGTGCTTTTCGATGATCGCCGCGCTTTTTCCTTCCTGTAAGGACATCGCGCAAACCACCGAGTGCCACAGCTTTGACGTCAGCGAGGTTACCGTAGAACCGAGCTGCACCGAAGGCGGAGAGATCATCCGAAAATGCTCGATCTGCGGCGAGGGGGTGAAATACCGCACCGCGCCATCATCACACATTCTCACCGACTGGGAAGATAACGGCCGCGGCGAATACGTAAAGACCTGCACCCTCTGCGACAAGGAGATCGCGAGAGAAAAGATATATACGACTTATTCGGAAAATTTGGAGTACGAGCGGGGACCGCGTGATAATCACTTCACCTTGGTAGGTATCGGAAGCTGCACCGATTCGGTAGTCGTTATTCCGCCCGAAGTCGGCGGTATTCCGGTAACCTCGATAGCCGGGAAAGCCTTTCAGGAATGCAAGAATATTGATGCCGTAATAATTCCGAGCACGATCACCGAGATCGAATATTGCACCTTCCTGAAGTCTTCAGTAAAAAGAGTATTTATCCCCGATGGAGTAACAAGTATCGAGGGAAGTGCATTCGCTTATTGCAGGGAGCTTTCAGAGCTTATTTTGCCGAATTCCCTCACGTCTCTCGGTCATTCCGTCTTCGCCAACACCCCTAAGCTATCCGAGATCATCATTCCGCCAAGTTTGAAGCATCTGCAAAGATACACATTTACAAAATCCTCGATAGCGTCAATATCTCTGCCCGAGGGAATCGAATCCATCGGAGAATCTGCATTTAATAATTGCTTTGATCTGAAAAAAGTCTATTTACCGAACACTCTGACCGAGATCGGCATAAAAGCTTTTAAGTACTGCTCTGATCTGGAAGAAATATATCTCCCCGATTCCCTGACAAAGATCGACACAGAGGCATTTGCGGGTTGCATTTTTTTGACTGACGTATTATTGCCGGAAGGCATAACATATCTTGGTCCGAATTGTTTTTCCGAATGCACTTCGCTTTCAACGGTCAATATTCCCAAGGGGATATCCTTGCTTCAAAAAGGAGTTTTCTCAAATTGCCGCGCGCTTAAAAAAGTGTATTTCAATTCAAATCTCGAAATGATTCAAAGCGACACCTTCTTTGGGATCGACCTGGCCGATGTTGAGATCTTCATTCCTGAAAGTAACAAAAACTTCTACCTTATCGGTTCATCTTTGATTGGTCGCAGTCACGGCACGATACTCATCGGTGCGGCGGACGGAAGCATACCGAACGACAAGCGCATCACAAGGATCGGTCCCGCGGCATTCCGCGACAGGCTTGATCTGGAGCACATAGTGATACCGAAAAACATCACCCACATAAGCGGCGGAGCCTTTTACGGATGCGAGCATCTGATAAGTATCACTTATGAGGGCACGGTTGCCGAGTGGGAAGAGATCTACCTCGGCAAAGAATGGTACGACGGCTCACGTGTCAAAAGCGTAAAATGCGCGGACGGAGAGGTTGAGATACGAAATTAATACAATTGGGCTGTCTCTTGGGACAGCCCTTCTTTTGTTGGGAGCTATGAGTAAAAATCGTGCCGTCCGACGGTCATTGTGTATTCGCGGTTGGCGGTGATCCAGCTGCCGGTGGCGATGCTGCTGTTGAAGAAAAACAAAATGTTCGGGTCGAGCGAAAAGCCCTCGAGGCAGAGCTTTGCGGCGATAACGCTCGATTCGGTGGGCTCGCGGTAGACGCTGCCCGTCGAAGCGGGCGTGAACTGCGTGCCGCCGACCTTGTCGAAGATGACCTTATAGATCGTGTCGGGATAATAGTCGCTTCGCGTGCGGTTGATGACCACGGTTCCCACGGCAAGCTGACCGATGAAGGGCTCGCCGCGCGCCTCGGCGGAGATTATGCGCGCGAGCCAATAAAGGTCCTCGTAGCTATACACGTCGTCGGCTTCGGGGAATGTCGGCACCCCCCAGATGCATATTTCGTCCCCCACGATCTCGGTCGAGCGCAATCCCGCCGCAGACATCAGCGCCTCGATGGGCGCACAAAGCACGCCATAGTCACGCACGGTAACTGATGAATCGCTTTTTGAGCAGGGGATCAGTCGGTCTCCCGATTCGATATAGCACTTCCCTGCCTCACCCGTGATGCTTCCGCTTGAAAAGAGTGCGCAAAAGCCCTCAATAGGGAGCCAGATCTTGCCCTCGTGCTGAAACGCAAATCCCTTGCCGATCGCTCTGCCGTTTATGTAGAGCGAAAGCGAGGTTGCTTCCTCGGGAAGAGTCGGCGCGAGCAGGATGCCGTCTTCCTCGGGCTCGGTTTCTTCGGGTTCTGTTTCGGGAAGCGTTTCTTCTTCGGTCTCGGGTACTTCTGTTTCGGGTGCGGGTGGCTCGGTCTCGGGCGTTTCGGTGACCTCATAAGAGGTTTCGGGAGGCACTTCGCCCTTCGCCTCGGGCATGACAACGCCCGTCATGATGGCAAGTGCCAGAATTGATGCAAACGCCGTTGATAAAAATTGCTTGTGCATAGCTTTTTCTCCTTTTTAATTTGTTTTGTATTCCAATATTTTTATTTCCATAATTATTTCGGCCGCCGCGGTCATCTCCGTGACCGAAAGAGGCAATCCGCTTTTGCTGTCAATGATGTATTCGTAGATCGACGTCCCTTTTTGCAGGCATATCCTCGTTTGCGCCTCGCCGCCCGCGCCCGTCGCTTTTTCTGCCGAGGTGACCTCGCCATCGGGCAAAAAAGCCGCTATCGGCGCGCCGAGCTTTTCGGCGGAGAGTCCCGAAAATGAGATCTCACCGAGCGTGGCACCCCATACGCCGCAGGAATACTCGACGGTGATGCCCGCAAGCGCATCGGGCGCGGTGAATTCGAGCTTTGATGATCGCATCCCTTCCGCGTCGCGCGCGCTTTGAGTGAGAGTCGCCCCAAACTCCACGCCGTAGCGCACGCCCTCGATCTGTGCCGATGCGGGTAAGTCGAGGACTCGCAGAAATCCGCCCTCCTCCGTCGGCGCGCAGGAAAGTGCCGAGAGCATCATTTGCGCCAGAATGATTATTGCCAACAATTTCCTCTTTATATACAATTTTTCTCTCCCCTCAACTATTCCGTTATAAATATATTGCAAAAGCGGAATAAATATGATATAATATAATATGAATTATTGTCGAGTGACAGTAATAAATCACAACGGAGAAAATTTATGGCTCATAATTTTTATATAACCTATGCAGATCTGCCGCTGAGCGACGCGCCCCGCGCCTGGGTTGAGGTTGACGCAGAGGCGATCAGACATAATTACCGCACCGTTGCCGCCGAGATCGAAAAAAAGCGCAAGAACTGCGCCATCATTGCCGTCATCAAGGGCGACGCTTACGGCCACGGTATCAGAGAATGCACGCGCATCTTTCTCTCCGAGGGCTGCCGCGCATTCGCGCTTGCAAGCGTTGAAGAGGCACTTTGCACCAAAAAGATCTGCGACGAACTCGGTGAAAAAGCCGACATCCTCATTCTCGGCGCGACCGATCCCGCTCACATCGCCGAGGTCGGCAAAAACGATCTCATCCAGACCATTCCCTCATTCGATTACGCCAAAAAGCTTTCTCGCGCGGCTATCGAAGCGGGTGTTTGCGTCCGCGCGCACATAAAACTCGACACGGGTATGAACCGCCTCGGCTTTGCGACCTTCAACGAGGAGCAAAAGACCGTCACCGCCGCCAAAGTAGCGCAGATCGCAAAAATGCCCGGCATCATCATTGACGGTATTTTCTCGCATTTTGCCTCCGCCGACGAGGTTGACGAGCACGGCAAAAAGCGCACCTCGCTGCAGTCGATCAGATTTTTCGACACCGTCGACCGCATTCGCCTTGAGGGAGTTGACCCCAGAGTTGTTCACCTTTGCAACAGCCCCGGTGCATTCACGCGCCCCTCGAAGGATCTTGCAGACGCCGTTCGGATCGGAATTTCGCTTTTCGGCTTCGGTCCCGCACCCGGGATCGATCTCGGACTGCGACCCACATTCAAGCTTTGCGCCAAGATCGCGCGAATCAGCCGTCTGACTCCCGGCGAAGAGCTCGGATACGGCGGTACTTATAAGGTAGAAAAAGAGATCAATTCCGCAACCGTCGGAATAGGCTACGCCGACGGCGTTTTCCGCCACGCGGCGGGGCACACGGTTTCGATCTACGCGCCTAACGGCACATACCGCGGCACGGGAAAGATAATCGGCAGAGTTTGCATGGATATGTGTATGCTCGACCTTGGAAAAACCGACGCCGCCGAGGGCGACACAGTTGTTTTTTACGGCGACGAGCACGTAACCTGCCTCGATTTTGCCACACACTGCAACACCATTGTGCACGAATGCCTGAGTCTTGTTTCGGGCAGAGTGCCGAGAATAGTAATCAACGATAAGGAATAAGATAATGAAAAAACACAGCCGCCTCACAGCGCTGTTGCTTGCTCTCTTTTTGCTTCTCTCTTCCGCCGCTTGTTCGAGCGGTGAAACAGAAGAAACCACAGAATCGGCAAGCACAACAGCCCCCGAGACGACCGCCGCTATCACCGAGGAAACGACAGAAGAAGTAATTTCGGTTGTCGCTCCTCCCGAAACCGCCGCGCCCGAGACCACAGAGCCCAAACCCGCCGAAACTATCCGCATCATCATGCAGAACGGTAAGGGAGAGGCAATCCTTTCGGCACTCGCGGAGGATAAATACAAACCCGTGCTTGAAGCACGTGAAAAGGCTTTGCTTTACAGCCATTCCGCAGAGATCGAGCTTTCAAAGGCTGATGATCTCATAAAAACCATCGAAACTCTCGTTCTTTCGGGCGAGAGCAAATATGATCTTTTGCTCATCGACCCCTTCATAGGCGCGGAACTGCTCAATTCCGGACTGCTTGAAAACCTTTCGGGAGCGGGCATTGAGTTGACGCCCGAAAGCATCGGCGTTGGCAGCTCGATCACCAAAAGCCTCACCGTCGGCGGCGGAGTATACCTTTTTGCATCCGATGCGCTTGTTTCGGATATAAGCGCGACTTACGCGCTAAAATATAACGGCACGGCACTTTCATCAGATCCCGTTGCCAAGGCTTTGGCAGGCGAATTCACAGCCGAGCTTATGTTTACGTACATCGCCGAAGCCGAAAACGCGCTTTCGGTCGGTTCCTTCTCGCCCGTCACCCTCTTCCGCGGTGCGGGAGGCGAAATTTTTACAAAGGACGCCAAGGATATGCCGACAAGCGCGATCACCTCGGGCACGATCTTTTCCACGGCATACGACGCCGCGATCGGTCTTTTTTCAAAGACGACCGACAAAGCCGCGATCTTCACGCTCGAGAAGCTTTCCCCTCTCGCAGAGGGCGAGATCTATCTGCCCCTGCCGAAGACCTACTCCACGCTTGAATATTCCACGCCGATAGACCAGTATTCGCTTTCGCTCTTTGCCGCACCCGCGGGCGTTGTCAGCGGAAGCAGACTGAGCACTCTCATCACCGCGCTTTCATCCTGCTCGAATGATTACAGAACGACCGTGCGCGGCGCGATCACCGAAAAAGGCGCGAAGAATTCGGCAGAGATGCTCGATATCATCACCGAAAACGCAAGGCTCGACCTCGGCATACTGTTCGGCTGGGGCGACATCCGCGACCACATTGCAAACGGGTTTAACAAATCTACTTCTGCCGCGGACCTTCTCGCCGACAGAATGACCGAAATGCGTAACAAAGCCGCCGAGACCGCCGCATCGATCCTTGCGGGCAAGCTCGGAATTGAATGAGGTATATTATGAAAAAAGAATGTAAAATTGAGATCAGAATGAGCGAGGACCTTATGCGTAAGCTCTCCCTCATCAGCAAAAAGGAAGGCAGAAGCATCAACAATCAGTTTCTCTTCCTTCTCCGAAACAATATTCAGTATTTTGAGCGCACACACGGCAGACTGACGAATGCCGAGCTTGCGGCAGAGGACATCACCGAGTATCAGGTCGGCGATGAATAAGACCGCCGTCATCAGCGGTGCTTCATCGGGACTTGGTTACGAGCTTTCGAAGCTTCTTTGCCAAAAATACGGCTGCCGCGTCATTGGACTTGCGCGCAGGAAAGAAAAGCTCGAGGCTATCCGTGAGGAGCTTGGCGATGATTTCGTTCCCTTTGTCTGCGACGTTACGAGCGGTGAGGACCGCCAAAGGCTCTTTGATTTTGTCACCGAAAACGGCACAAATCCCGATATTTTAATCAATAATGCGGGGATCTTGCCCGAATTTGCCTGTTATACACCCGAAAAGGCGGACGAGCTGCACCGCGTGATGGAGCTGAATTTCCACTCGCACGTCGAAATGTGCACGCTATTTCTGCCGCTTCTGCTCGAATCCGAGCACGGCGCGATAGTGAACGTGGCAAGCTCCGCCGCTTTGGCGACGCTTCCCGGCACCGCAGCCTATTCCGCAAGCAAATCCGCGCTTCTCGCCTTCACCGAAAGCCTTTCGCTCGAGTACGGCAAGTCGCTTTTCGTTGCCGCGGTATGCCCCGGTATGACGGCGACCGAGCTCTTTTCCTCGCACGAGGGCTCGAACCTGATCGACAAATTTGCTCCATCGGCTGAAAAAACGGCAAAAAAGATCGTCCGCCGCCTCAAACGCGGACGGAAAATGATCGTTACGGGTGCCGACGCGCACCTTATGAGCATCCTTCGCCGCTTCCTCGGCAGACCCGCGCTCAAAGTCTTCGCCTTTTTCTTCAAAGCGATGAAGTTGCCTATGTTTAAGGATACCTTTTACAAGAAATAATTATCGTGAGGAACCAAAATGAAAAAAATCATAAAAATCACCGCGTGCCTTTTTGCGCTCGTTTTGATCGCTGGGAGCTTTGCCGCTTGTTCACAGCCGCCCGAGCTTAACGCCGTGAAGGACGAATTTGTTGCGCTGATCGAGGCTTCGGTTGAGGTCAACAACATCTTCTTCGGCGAGGGACTTCCCACCTACAAGCGCGCCGAGGGCGACGGAAACCTCATTTATCTTGAGGAGCACAAGGCTTACTACACCTTCATCACCGACGGCGAGCGCAATATTCTGAAATACAAGATCGGCGACGACGAGTGGAAATATGCCGAAAAGACCGCCGAGGCGGGCAAAGGCGAGTCAATTTACACCGATTCCGAGGGCAATTTCTACTACCCCATCGAATTTGACGAATCGCAATACGAATACGTTTACGACGAGGGTTCGGACGAGCATTACGACTACGTCCGCGTTGACTGCAAATATCAGGACATCGAATCGATCCAGGCGCTTGCCGAATCGGTCTACACGCAGGGCTACCTCAAGGGCGACAACTGGAAAGAGGGCGACCTTGGCTACGGCGGAGTTTACGCCGCTATGTTCGACGGCTTCACCCTTGGCACCGAGATCAGCTACGCCCGCTACCGCACCGACGACAGCATCGACGGTTTTTATCTTCTCAAATCCAACGAATTTGAGCCCTATTTCACCACCCACAAGACATACGACTACTCGACGATGAAGATCGTCCGCCCCTCAAAGGCAGAGCTTGTCAACGTCGAGATCACAGCAAACGGCAGATACATCGACTACGAAAACTTCGAAGTCAAGACCGGAGAGCACACGGTCACGCTCACCTTCGTTTTTGAAAACGGCGAGTGGAGACTGGATACGCCGACGTATTAAGTGAAAAGTGGAAAGTGAAAAGTGAAAAGTTATGGTAAATTTCCTCGCTGAGCTCGGAAATTTTCATTATAATTAAATACTTTTCGGCTTGGCGAAAAGTTTCCTTCACTTTACTCTTTACACTTTTCACTTTCCACTTCTATATTGACAACAAAAAAATTATCTGCTATAATATTATAATAGACATATTCCGAAAGGACGGTAAAATAAATGATCCTCTATAATTCTCTGACACACAGCCGCGACGAGTTCAAGCCCCGCGAGGAGGGCAAGGTTTCGATCTATACCTGCGGCCCCACCGTTTATCACTATGCTCATATCGGAAACCTCCGCACTTATATGATGGAGGACATTCTTGACCGCTATCTGCGCTACTCGGGCTACGAGGTCAAGCGCGTTATGAACATCACCGACGTCGGCCATCTGACCAGCGACGGCGACACGGGCGACGACAAGATGCTCAAGGGTGCAAAGCGCGAGAAGAAGACGGTTATGGAGATCGCGAAGTTCTACACCGACGCTTTCTTTGCCGACTGCAAGAAGCTGAACATCCGCATTCCCGACGTCATCGAGCCCGCGACATCCTGCATTGACGACTTCATCCGCGTCATCGAGGCTCTTATCGAAAAGGGCTACGCTTATGAGGCGGGCGGAAATATTTATTTTGACACATCCAAGCTCGAATCCTACTACGCTTTCCACGACTTCAACGAGGAAGACCTCGAGGTTGGCGTGCGCGAGGGCGTTGAGGCTGACGGCAACAAGCGCAACCGCGCCGACTTCGTGCTTTGGTTCACAAAGTCGAAGTTCGACGATCAGGAGCTCAAGTGGCCGAGCCCCTGGGGAATCGGCTATCCCGGATGGCACATCGAGTGCTCCTGCATCGCTATGAAGCACCTTGGCGAATACTGCGACATCCATTGCGGCGGAATCGACAACGCGTTCCCCCACCACACCAACGAGATCGCGCAGAGCGAGGCATACCTTGGCCACGAATGGTGCCGCCATTGGATGCACGTGCTCCATCTCAACACCAATTCGGGCAAGATGAGCAAGTCGAGCGGCGAATTCCTCACCGTTTCGCTTCTCGAGTCGAAGGGATACTCCCCCCTCGCTTACCGCTTCTTCTGTATGCAGTCGCACTACCGCAAGTCGCTTGTTTTCTCCTACGAAAACCTTGACAACGCGACCACCGCATATAACAAGCTCGTGGCAAAGATCGCTCCCCTGCTCCGCGGGGATGACGGCTCGGTTGACGCGGAAGTTTTCGCACAGCTTAAAAAGCGCTTCACCGACGCGCTTGACAACGATCTTAACACCTCGCTTGCAGTAACCGCGCTTTACGACGTGCTCAAGGCAAAGACGAACGCGGCAACCAAGCTTGCGGCTATCCGCGACTTCGAGCAGGTACTTATGCTCGGTCTGATCGACGCCGCAGCGGCTATCAACGCCGCCGAGGACGCCGAGGCAGCAGCAAAAGCAGCTCAGAAGGCAGCAGCCGCAGCCGCTGATCCCGAATACGCACGCATCGAAGCTCTCGTTGAAGCCCGCACCGCCGCAAAGAAGGCGCGCGACTTCGCCGAAGCCGACCGCATCCGCGATCTTCTCGCCGCCGAAGGCATCACCCTCATCGACTCCGCCAAGGGCACCGAGTGGAAAAGAGGCTAAATAACGTAAAAATCCCGCGCAAATGCGCGTGATTTTCTTTTTATTTTATTCTTCGTCATCGGGAACATCAATAAAGATGACCTTGACTTTTGCGGAATTATGCGAGGTGACGGTGACATCGGCGGTCTGCTCGAGGGTGTAGGCTTTGCCGCCAACGGTGAGGTTCAGGGAAAGCTCGTAGCCGAGCGAGGAAAGTCTGCCCTCCGAGTCGAGCTTGATGTAGGTCACGGCGCGGTTGGTTTTTGTGATAACGGGATCGTCACAGGCTATGCCCGAGGTGAGCAATATCTGCCGCGCGAGTGCTTTGACCACGCTGTCCTTGAGGGTCAGCTCAATTCTGCCGTCCTTTGCGATCTCTGCCGATCTGCAATCCGAAAGGCTGTAAAACGCGGTATCGATTGGTCGGAAGGTCATCAAAAAGAGGTTGTTTTTGTTGATCGTGCTATCGACAAAGATGCTTTCGCCGTCTATCTGCGAAAAGGCGCGGCGGTTGTTGTAATGAGTCAAAAGGCTGTGCGAGTTGCCGTCGGCGGTATCGAAGCGCTTGTCGATGCTCAGCCCGATTCGCGAGGCATAGGCATAATCGGTGAAAGAATTCTGCGACAAGGAATAATCCTTCGACCCTATCTTCGTCGATCTGCTGTCGGCGAACTGAAAAGCTTCGCGGTTCGATTTGAAAACATCGATCTGCGCGGCGGCATTTTCGCAATACGCGATCGTTTCAAGATCGGGGAAAAGGATATAATCAGCAATGCTCGGCGACCCGAGCTCGAGGATTCCGACAATGGTGTTCTGCTTAATTTCGGAGCCGATCTTCACCCTCATCAGCACCTCGCCCGACGTCGAAAGAGTCAGCGAGAGCTCTGTTGAAGCCGCGCTCATATGCCCGTTTGAATCCGCGCGGACCTCAAGGATCGAGCTTTCAACCTTGAGAACCACTTCATCGGTAATGCCGAGCATTTCACGCAGACAGGCAATGCCTGAGGCAGAAAGTTTATCGAATTTCAGCACAAATCCCCCGTCGCTGTGCTCGGCGACTCCCTCCTCAAACGAGCCGAGCGGGAGCTGATCCGAGAACATTTCAAGGAAACCTTGAACGCTCATACCGCCGATGCGGTATTTGCCGAGTGCGCCGCGGAAGCAGAGGAAGGAATCAACAAGATGATATTCCTCGTCCCCCGCCTCGCCGCTTCTGCGAAAAACGGCGTTTTTATCCTTGACGGCAAGCGAGGATTCGGACACGCTTTGAGTGATCTCGCCGCCTATCTCGATCTCGGTGCGAGTCATCGAGCTTCGGGTGAAGGTTCTGTAAGCACCGCAAAGTTGGGTGCCCAGCGCAAGGATCTCGCTCGCCTTCATCTGCGTGAGGTCGTCGGCGGGCGGTTCTGTTGCCTCGGGCTTGGTTTCTTTGGGCTCGGTGAGCGCTTCGGTGCTCTCAACGGGTGCCGCCGCGGTGGTTTCGGGAGCGGTATACTCGCCGATCGACACGCTCACAGCGGGCTCATCGGGAAATTCTTCCCCGCAAGCTGAGAAAAGCAAAAGGATCGCAAAAACGAGCGCGGCGAAACGCAGGCGCGTCATGCTTCTACCTCACAGCCAAGGGATCGCATCAGCTCGAGCATTTCTTCATCGGGCGAAAAGCGAATGAAAGCTTCGCCGTCGCGCTCGGGGACCTCAAAGACCCAATAATCCTTCGAAAAGGGCGTGGGGCGATGGTCGTAAACGGGCGCGCCGTTGGGTTTGAAGCTTGAGGCGCGGATCAGCTTGCCGCCCGCGATCGAAACTCGGGAAAGAATTCGGCTTGATTTCGCCTTGTTTTCTCTCACAACGAGATCGGGCGCTCTGCCCTCGCCCTCGGTTTCGATGCTATAAGTGAAGCTGAGCATACATCTCGACCATATAAGGATCGAGCCGAGCAATGCGCCGAACGCGATCACGTGGAGGACGCTCGACACAGAGATGATGATCTCCGCGAGGATGGCGAGTGTCAGCCCCGCGCCCGCGAGTGACCATATCATCGCGCGGCTGATCTTGTCGCCGCGCTCGGGCGTGTAGGAATAGATTATCATATTATTTACCGATCCCGAGTGCCGCAAAGACCTGCGCCTTGATATCCTCGGAAACCTCGTCGATTCCGCGCGAAGCGTCAACGACTACCACGCGCTCACCCTGCGCCTTGAGGAATTCGATCGCCTCAAGATAATTTCGACGGACGCGCGCCTGCTTGTCGTCACCGTCGTAGATCTCACGGTCGGCGCGGTTTTGGTCGCGGCGAGCCTTGGTGACCTCGGTGGGGACGTCGAGGAAGACGAAAAGATCGGGCTTCATCGACTCGATGCAGGGCTTGTTCATCGTGTAGATGTCAGCCATCGAGATGCGGTCGGTAGTGTTATACGCCATATTTGAAAGATAATAGCGGTCGCAGACGATGTTAGTGCCCTTCTCGACCAGCGGGCGCATAAACTCGATGTGCTCGAGGCGGTCGGCGACGTGGAGATACGCCATGCTTTCGGTCAGGAATTTGACGCCGCCGTAAAGGCCGGATCTGATGATCGCGCCGGCGGCATTGCGCTCGTTGGGCTCGCGCTCGTAAAGGCAGGGTCTGCCCGTTGCCTCTGCGATGGCTGTGCGAAGGCGCTCGGTCTGGGTGGTCTTGCCGCAACCGTCACAGCCCTCGAAAACTATAAAATATCCGCGTGTGTTGTTCATGGGATATACCTCTTTACATATTAATACAGTATACATTATACCATATTGTGGGGGGATTGTCAAGGTACTATCTCGCTTCGCGAGAGTTAAGGTCGGCTGACGCCGAGTTAAGGTTGCCTGCGGCAAGTTAATGTTCGCCTGCGGCGAAATGAAGGTAAATTTCCGCTCGGGGCGGAAATTTTCATATTAAAAAGCCGCTTTGAATCATTGTATTATATAGAGATACTGAACAAAAATCAGTTTTTATATAAAATCTTTCAGTATTACTGAACAATATTTCAAAATATTAAAAATCTTTCAGTATAATTGAACAAAATCGTTGACAAACTAAAAATTATGCAGTATAATATAATCGAGGTGATAAAAATGATTCAACGAGAACATTACATTGATCAAGTTCGCCCGTTTTATGAGTCGGATTTGATTAAAATCATTACAGGAATCAGAAGATGCGGCAAATCGGTTATTATGGAACAAATTATTAATGAAATAGGTGAGAAAACGGACAATATCATTTATCTGAACTTTGAAGATAAAAAGGTAGCCGCAAATATTACAAATTCAGATAAGTTGATTGAATTTGTTGAAGAAAACAAAAAAGACGGAAAGTGTTATTTGTTTTTTGATGAGATCCAAACGCTTGATGGGTGGCAGGATGCTTGCAAGACCTTGAGGCTTTATGATTACTCTTTGTTTATTACCGGCTCAAATTCCAAGCTGTTATCCGGAGAATTTACAAAAGAGTTATCCGGCAGATATGTTGCGTTCCGCATCAGGCCTTTTGTTTACAAAGAAGTCGAGCGTTACTGCAAAGAGCTCGGAAAAGAAGCATCGGTTACAGACTATCTTGTGTGGGGTGGTTTTCCAAAGCGCTTCGAGTTCGATTCCCCTGAAGCGCAAAGCCGATATTTGAATGATTTGGATGATACAATAGTCATAAATGACTTGATCAGGAGATATAAAATACGAAAAGAAAGCCTATTTAAGAGTTTGGTTAATTTCGTTTTGCGCAGTAACAGCCGTATTTTTTCGGCAAATTCCATCCGCGACTATATCAAACAAGAGCATTCAAGCTGTTCAGTCAACACGATCATGAAATATCTCGGCTACTTGGAAGAGGCTTATATTATCGAATCTGTAAAGCAATACTCAACAAAAACCAAAAAGGAGCTTTCGTACTATTCCAAGATCTACAATGCTGACGTTTGCTTTAATTCTATTCGTTGTATGAACAACCGTTTTGATCTTACTCATAATCTCGAAAATATCGTTTATAATGAATTGATCTATATGGGATACGAGGTATATGTGTATAACAATAATGGAAAAGAAATTGATTTTCTGGCATCCAAAGGAACCAAGCAATATTATGTGCAGGTTGCATACAGTGTAGCGGAAGATAAGGCGTATCAGAGGGAATTTAACGCATTTAATAATATTGATAATCTTTCGCAGAAGATCATTATCACAAACGATGACATCGACTATTCGACAAGCGTGATCAAGCATATCAAATTGAAAGATTTTCTTTTGATGGAAAGTTTATAAATCAAAGCTATATTTTTGAGATAATCTAAAAAAACGTTTGACTTTTGCCTTAAAATGTTATATAATTATTCTGTATAAATATATACTCTTAAAAGGACCAAAATTATGAAAAAATATACCGTTGGAATAGATTTCGGCACGCTTTCGGGTAGGGCTGTGCTGGTGGACGTTAAGAGCGGCGAGGAGATCGCGAGCGTGGTTATGGACTATCCGCACGCTGTCATTGACAGCGTTCTTCCCGCGAGCGGCGAGGTTTTGCCCATAAACTGGGCGCTCGAGGATCCGCGCGACTATCTTGCGGTGCTTGAATACCTCTTCCCCGCGCTTTGCC
The DNA here is from genome assembly GCA_045541375.1 of Eubacteriales bacterium. GTDB lineage: Bacteria > Bacillota > Clostridia > Oscillospirales > CAG-272 > CAG-390. The sequence continues at coordinate 14,838 of JAZQJB010000151.1, forward strand.
GCGAGGCGGGTATCGAAAAGGAGCAGATTGTCGGCGTTGGCATCGACTTTACCTGCTGCACGATCCTTCCGATCAAAAAGGACGGCACGCCCCTTGTTTCGCTGCCCGAATTTGAGAAGAACAAGCACGCTTACGTCAAGCTTTGGAAGCATCACGCGGCGCAGAATTGGGCTGACCGTATGAACGAGGTTGCCGCCGAGCGAGGTGAGACCTTCCCAAGCTATTTCGGCGGAAAAATTTCGAGCGAATGGCTATTCCCGAAGCTTTTGCAGACCGCAAAGGAAGCCCCCGAGGTCATAAAGGCTGCGGATTACTACATCGAGGCGGGCGACTGGCTCAATTTCCTACTCACGGGTGAGCAGAAGCGCGGTTATCTCTTCGCTTCTTTCAAGGCAGAGTATCTGCCCGAGGTCGGATACCCCTCCGACGAATATCTTGCGGCGGTCGATCCCGAGCTTCCCGCGCTCGCGCACCGTCTGCTTGACGCACCCATCGTGCAGATGGGCGAATGTGTCGGTCACGTCACAAAGGAAGCCGCCGCGCGATTCGGTCTTGCCGAGGGCACCGCGGTTGCCGCGTCGATCCCCGACGCTCACGTTGCCGCGCCCGCAGTCGGACTTACAAAGCCCGGCGACATTTACGGTATTTTCGGCACCTCGAACTGCTATTTCACCCTCTCCGACGTTTACCGCGACATCGGTGGCATCTGCGGATACGTTCCCGACGGACTTATGCCCGGATATTTCGGCGTCGAGGCGGGACTTTGCGCCGTTGGCGACCATTTTGCTTGGGTCGTGGACAATCTTGCGACTGCAGAAGACAAGGAAGAAGCCGAAAGACTCGGTCTTCCTCTCATTCAGCTCCTCGTGCGCCGCGCCGCAGAGAAAAAACCGGGTCAGACGGGACTCATCGCCCTCGACTGGTGGAACGGAAACCGCAACATCCTCGTTGACGGCAATCTGACGGGACTTTTGATCGGTATGACCCTCCGCACCAAGACCGAGGACATCCTCCGCGCCCTCATCGAGGCGACCGCGTTTGCGACCAAGGTCATCATCGACCGTATGGAAGAGTGCGGAATGAAGATCACGAGCCTCATCGCCGCGGGCGGAATCGCGCGCAAGGACGCTTTCACAATGCAGGTCTACTCCGATATTCTCGGCATCCCGATAAACGTTATCTCCTCCAAACAGGCTCCCGCTCTCGGAAGCGCGATCTACGCCGCCGTCGCCGCAGGCGAATACGCGGACATTTTCGCCGCCTCCGACGCCATGAAGAGCCCGATCTACAGCAGTTATACACCTAATAAGGACAACGAAGCGGTCTACTCCGCACTTTACCGCGAATATCTCACCCTGCACGACTATTTTGGCCGCGGCGGGAACGACGTTATGAAGCGTTTGCTTAAGATCTCGCAGGGGGAGATTTAAGTGGCTAGTGACTAGTGGCTAGTGACTAGTGAAGGTGAATTTTCGCCAAAGGCGAAAATTTTCCGAATTAATTAATATACAAGTGCGAACATAGGCGCACTTGTATAGTACGAGTTACTATTTAACAAACGCATATACCACCTTTCAAGGAGGATCATAATGAAAAAACTCCCCCGCGAATCGGGCGTCGTGGTCGCTTGCGATTACAAAAAGATGCTCGCGGTTCTTGATTATATCTTTTTCGACATATTCGATTCCAATGACGATTGCCTCGGCGGACTCTTGGGTGCTTGGTCACTCGATGTTATGTCCGACGGTGCGCCCGCCGATCTCGGCGACTATGAGATCTGGCTCGAATGCGAAGAAGAAAACCGCGATGCTGACATCCGCACCAAAGCCCTCGCTTTCCTCGAGCGTTTCATTGAAACCTTTGAATTCTATGACCTGAACCCCACCGTCGAAGAGGTAAAAAAACTCTCTGACAACCAAATCAAAATCCTAACCGAAAATATTAAATAAAAATACTTTTCGCCTCCGGCAAAAGCCGACTCCGTCTCGGCAGCTAAACACCGTCATTTTCCTGAAGGAAAACCGCCGGAGCCGCTGCATTTTAACCAGCATTCTGCACTTTCCTATAAACAGGAGCACAAACAATGAACACTATCAAAAAATACTTAAAACGCTACTTCATCACCGCCATGTCCGCTATGGCACAGGGTCTTTTTGCGTCGCTTCTGATCGGAACGATCTTCAAGGCACTCGGAATGATACCGTATCTTGGCGTGCTTGCCGAGATCGGCGGCTTTGCGCAGGCGGTTGCGGGTCCCGCTATGGCGGCGGCTATAGCTTATGCGCTGAAATGCGACCCTCTCGTCATATTCTCGGCGGCTGCTGTCGGCTATGCGGCTAACGCTCAGGGCGGGGCGGGCGGACCGCTTGCGGTATTCTTTATCGCAATCGTCGCTGTCGAGCTCGGTCAGCTCGTTTCAAAAAAGACTAAAGTCGATATTATCGTCACGCCCTTTGTGACTCTTCTCGTCGGCGGGCTGCTTTCCGTGTTCGTTGCGCCCTTTATCGGCACGCTCGTCGGATACGTCAGCACCTTTATCGGCTGGGCGGCGACTCAGGCTCCCTTCATCACGGGACTTGCCGTTTCCGTCGTTATGGGAATCGCGCTGACGCTCCCGATCTCCTCGGCGGCGATCTGCGCGGGACTTGTTCTCACAGGCAGTCTTGCGGCGACGGGCTCGAGCGAGGGACTTGCCATTGCGGGCGGAGCGGCTGTTGCGGGCTGTTGCGCGCAGATGGTGGGCTTTGCCGTCATCTCTTTCCGCGACAACGGCGTGGGCGGTCTGCTCTCGCAGGGCATCGGCACAAGTATGCTTCAGATGCCGAATATTGTAAGGAAGCCGATCATCTGGCTGCCGCCGATCATTGCCTCGGCTGTGACGGGTCCGCTTGCGACTTGCGTTTTCAATATGAGAATGTACGGCGCGGCAATCAATTCGGGCATGGGCACTTGCGGTCTTCTCGGCCCCATTGGCATCATCCTTGGCTGGCTTGACCCCGCAAACGGTTATCCCGAGACAGTCGGAGTAATGGATTGGCTCGGAATTGCACTTATATGCTTCATTCTCCCCGCTCTCATATCCTACACCGTTTATCTGCCCCTGCGCACGCTCGGGCTCATCAAGGACGGCGATATGAAGCTTGATAAATAAGAAAGGAAAAATACTATGGCAGAAGATTATATCTACGATGATTACGAAGACGAGGGCCCACCCGCGCCGCTGTTTTGGAGAATTCTCGGAAAAGTTCTGAAATTCACGGGATACGCCATCATCGCGCTGATAAACGGAGTTTTGCTTTGGCGTCTCTTTTTCTCGACGAACGAGCCGAACGCGATCAAAACGATAGCCTCAAACCCCGAGCTCTCCGCGGCTTGGGCAGAGCACGGTCCCGAGGGATTTGCGCTTTATCAGGCGGAACAGGATAACATTGCCACCGACGAGGATTGGCACGAGCACTTCCCCGAGGACGATCCCCGATACACGACCAACCAATTCGCGCAGTTCTTCCTGACCGACGTTGTATTTTTTCCGAAAGCTGGTCAGACGCAGGTCGTTTTGCGATACAACCGAAGCATACTTGAGCATATTGCCACCGACTTCGAGCTTGAGAGCACACCGGACAAGAAGGACGATCTTTTCGACGTTTCGCTCGTCGTATACTACAAGGACGGCGACGCGACGAAGGCTATGACTCTTTCCGCGCACGAGACCGAGATGGACACGACCTCGCTTTACACCTTCCGTCAGTATTATTTTGACTCGATGCCCGAATTTGACGGTATCATCAAGATGAACGTGGAAATATACTATAAGGGTGAAGTCGTTGAGGACGAAGAGCCTTATGCGGTTATCGAAATCTACGACAAGCTGCTTGAAATGCAGGATTATCCCCTCGACAAGAAGGATATCGCCGCGCTTGAGAGCGGTAAATAAGGAGTAAATATGCATATTTATATCAATATCGGCACAAACGAAAAAGAAATAAACACCGAAAACAAGAAAAAGCTCACCCCCGAGCAGAAGGAAAAGATCAAAAAGGCGATCAAATGGAGCTACGGCAAGCTCCGCGTGGCTTCGGGCAGGCTTTATTCGACCATCGAAGATAAGATCTTCGACGGCAGATGCTTTCTTTCCGAGCTGAAAGAGGAAATTATGGACGATGTTGCCGCCGTCCGCGAGCGCGACCCTGCCGCAAAAAGCGACATTGAGGTTATGCTTCTCTATTCGGGCGTGCACGCGATGCTTGCATACCGCGTGGCGCACAAGCTTTACGTGAATGAAAAATTCCTCCCCGCAAGAGCGGTCTCGCAGCTTGCGAGATTCCTTACGGGCATCGAGATCCACCCCGGCGCGCAGATCGGCAAGCGACTGATGATCGACCACGGCTCGGGCGTCGTTATCGGCGAGACCTGCATCATCGGCGACGATTGCACGCTTTATCAGGGCGTCACCCTTGGCGGTACGGGTAAGGACACGGGCAAGCGTCACCCCACCCTTGGCAACAATGTCATGGTCAGCGCGGGCGCAAAGGTGCTCGGTCCCTTCAAGATCGGCGACGGCGCGAAGATCGCGGCAGGCGCGGTGGTGCTCAAAGAGATCCCCGCAGGAGCAACCGCAGTCGGCATCCCCGCGAAGGTAGTACGCCGCGACGGCGAGAAGGTATCCGAACAGCTCGACCAGATCCACATCCCCGACCCCGTTTCGCAGCAGCTTTCCGAACTTGAGGCGAAGATTGCAGAGCTGAAGCTTGAGCTCGATGAGCTCAAGCAAGTGAAAAGTGAAGAGTGAAAAGTGAAAAGTTATGGTGAATTTTCTCGCTGCGCTCGGAAATTTTCAATCAAACAAAAGACAACAGTAGCGGGAAGTTTTGGTCAACCTTTTTCAAAAGGTTGCAGAGCTCGAGACAGCGTCTCGATTTAATGCGAGAGCTTCAGCTCTCGCTTCCGTGCTTCAAAATCGTGAAGCTCTGCTTCTCGATTTTGGACAGAGTCAATACTTCCCGACTGTAGGGAAGTATTGACTCTGTCACCCTTAGCCAAATGAAATAATAGAAGTAATACAATTATGCGTCTCTATCTAACAATATTTCACATATTCTTTCCGCCTTTTCTTTGTACCCCGGATCATTTTCGGTCTCGGCAATAGCATTGAGATGATATGAGATCAGCCATGCCAGCGGTTCGAGCGCGGCTCTTGCAGCTTTGTTCTTCTCGTCATCATCCTTAAGTATACGCACCAATGCCGTTTCTCGCGTTTTATACAAATTTGGCAATTTGTTTGCATATTCGAGCGCTTTTTCATAATCGCCGTATCTGTAATACGCATCGGAAATATTGAAAAGTGCTGCGCCTCTGACATACGAATCATCGCAATACGTCAAAATTTGTTCTTGAACCGCAATAGATTCCTTAAGATACGCTCTCTTTTCCGAATCAGTACCGTCAAGTCGCTCGAGCGACGCCGATAACTGAATGAGAAGCAGCGCGTTATTCGGATACGATTTCAGTGCCTCTCGCATCAGCGCAACATTTTCCTTGTGCTTTCCCGCCGCCCTGTTTTCCTGCCAGGCTTGATTGATCTCGTCAAGCTTTTGCGACAAAGCAATTTCATCCATACCGATCAGTTCATCAACGGTAACATGAAAATAATTTGCCAAAATCGGTAGCATAGTAATATCGGGATACCCTTCCCCGCGCTCCCATTTGCTTATTGCTTGGAAAGAGATACCCAAATGTGACGCTACCTCTTCCTGAGTTAGATCCTTGCTTCTGCGTAAATTTTTAAGCTTTTTTCCAATAATTAATTCCATTATTGAGCCTCCATATTATATGTTTCCGACGCGTCTGAACATATTATAACAGATTACAATGGATAAATCAATAACCGCAACATTGATTTGATTCTACGGAACGTAGTATTTTTCTACTTTGCATAGGCAAGTTAGTAAAAAAACACCGCCGAAAGGCTGGTTCTCATAAGGATGTTACCATTCTCCTTGCAGGGATCGGCGTCCTCGGCGGTCCGTTGGCACAAGATTTGATATGCAGAAAACAAATAGATAAACCCGACAGATTTCAATGTCTGTCGGGGTCGTATTTAATCTGTTCGACAAATTGGAATTTACTTAATTCTTCGCATTTTTTTACTTACCTGCTTCGCAAGAAGATACAGCAGATACCCAATGATGAAACCTAACGAATTTAATAACAAATCATCAATATCGGATACTCTGTCATAAAAGGGAAGCTGTAAAATCTCAATACATAAAGAAACACCAATACCTGCGGAAATGACTTTCCGGTGTGTATCCAA
>JAZQJB010000152.1:0-9300 GCA_045541375.1 Eubacteriales bacterium
CGTTTTTTCATTTTTTGTCCTTTCGGGTATTGATTTTTTTTGCAAGATATAGTATAATTAAATTAACTATATAATAACGGAGGTATATCCGATGAATAACGATTTCACTTCAACCTACGAATACACCGTCGAGCAGAAGGCCGAGGGTAAATTCAAGCTTATGAAGATAGGCTTTATGGCGCTCTACATTCTCTACCCTGTCATTTTTATGGCAGTTCTGTTTATTATTCAACTCTTCCAGCTCTTTGCACTCGTTGCGGTTACCGAATGGATGCTCGTTTACTTCACCTGGAAATACACAAAGCCCGAATACGAATATTCCGTCACCTCGGGAAGAGTCACCTTCTCCGTAATTCACGGCAAGCGTTCGCGCAAGGAAATGCTCAATTTTACCATCAAGGAATGCCTGCAGATCGCGCCCGCGACCGAGCGCGAATGGATCGAGCGGCTTGAGATCTATGATCCCGAAGTTACATACTCGGCTGTTTCCACTGTTGATTCTCCCGACAAATACTACGCCGCTTTTGAGACCCCCGAGGGCAAGAGATGCGTATTCTATTTCGAGGCGACCGAAAAGATGCTCAAGCTTTGCCGCAACTACAACTCCGCACACACCGTTGTCACAAAGGTACGCTACTGATGAAGAAAATTTCCTCTTTCACCGTTGACCACGACCGCCTCGAGCGCGGTATTTACGTCAGCCGAATCGACGGCGACATAGTTACATACGACCTTCGTATGCGCCGTCCCAACGCGGGCGACTACATCACTCCCCTCGCCGCGCACTCGCTTGAGCATCTGCTTGCGACCTATATGCGCTCGGGTGAGGCGGGAGATCGCGTGATCTACGTTGGTCCCATGGGCTGCAGGACCGGTTTTTACCTGCTTATGTCGGGCGGAACCGAGAAGAATGCAGAAAATTTCGCCGCGCTTTGCACCGCTCTTGACAATATCCTTGCCCACGATGGCAAAATGCCCGGAGCCGCACGACGCGAATGCGGCAACTTCCGCGCGCTTTCGCTAAAGGCGGCTAAGGACGAGGCGAAAAAATACATTGAAGTGCTTGACGCATTCCGCCGCGCGGGCACTCTTCCCACTTTTGAATACGAGGGCGGAAGATCGGGTATATAATTATGAAAACTAAACTTGGAATTATCGGGGCGATGGAGAGCGAGGTTGAGCTCCTCCGGTCGCTCCTTGAAAACAAAGAAAGCCGCACGATCGGCAAGCACACATACTTCACGGGCACTCTTTCGGGCACGCCCACCGTCATTGCCCGCGCGGGCGTCGGCAAGGTCAATGCCGCGGTCTGTACCGCCGCTATGATCCTTGAATTTGCGCCCGAATACATCCTCAACACAGGCGTTGCGGGTGCGCTCGGTAAAGGTATCACCGTCGGCGACGTTATCATTGCCGATTCCTGCGTTGAATACGACCTTGAATACGGCGCGCTCGGTGACAAACGCGGCTCGATCTTCTACCCCGATTCGACCTCCGAGATCGTTATGCCCGCCGACGAAGAGCTTTCCGCTCTTCTCCAGAGCGCGGCGCGCGAAGTTTCGGGCGGTGAATTCGAGGTCAAGCGCGGAGTGGTTGCAACGGGCGACAAGTTCGTTTCGAGCAATGAGGCGCGCGAGGACATTCTTTCCGCCTTCCCCGAGGCACTTTGTTGCGAGATGGAGGGCGCGGCGATCGCGCAGGTCTGCCGCCTTTACTCGGTGAAATTCTCGGTCCTTCGCTCGATGTCGGACTCGGCAGACGGCGAGGCTGAAATGGACTTCCCCACCTTCCAAAAACTTTCAGCCGACCGCGCGGCGAAGATCGCGCTCTCGCTTGCAAAATCACTTTCTTGAGGACTTCAAAATGAAATTACCGATCAAATATCACGACGGAAAAAGAATAGAAACCATTCGCGCCACGATTCGCGCTTCGGCTCGCCGTTATAGCGGCCGCACCGCAATTATGCAGAAATTTGCGGGCTCCTACCGCGAGATCAGCTATGCCGAACTGCTTTACAAGGTCGAGGGACTCGGCACCGAGCTTCTCGAGCGCGGATTTTTGGGCAAAAAGGTCATCATTTACGGCGAGAGCTGCCTTGAATGGGCAACCGTGTTTCTCGCCGCGGTCTGCGGTCTTTCGGTAGCCGTTGCCGTTGACAATGACATTGACCCTGCAGAGCTCGAAAGGATCGCCAAAAAGACCGAAGCCGTGGCAATATTCTACTCGCCGAGGCTCGAGGAAAACGTTGCTTCTCTTGATATCAAAAAATTCTCCTTCAACAGCCTTGAGGCGCTCATTGAAGAGGGCACGGCAAAGCTTGCCTGCGGCAACACCGACTATCTGCGCCTTTCGATCGACGAGAGCGACCTTGCGGTTATCAGCTTCAACAAAAATAACACGGGCGAGGCAAAGGGCATTATGCTCTCGCAGAAAAACATCTGCTTTGACTTGAGCGAGCTGACAAAGACCCTCATCTGCTTCCCCGAGGACGTTTTTCTTTCGGTTCTCCCCCTGCACCACGTCTATGAGATGACTTGCGGATTCCTCTATCCCCTCATCTCGGGCGCTTGCGTTGCCTTTTGCGAGGGACTGCGCTACATTTCGCGCAATATTCAGGAGGTCAAGCCGACCGTTATGGTCTGCGTGCCCTATCTGCTTGAAACGATCTACCGCAAGATAAAGAACAACATTCACAAAAAAGGCAGTGAAAAGCGCGTGCGCGCCGCGATCAAGCTGACGGGCTCGAGCATTTCGCTCAAAAAGCGCGTTTTCAGCGAGATCCACGACTCCCTTGGCGGCAGACTTCGTCTTTTCGTTGCGGGCGGCACGATTGCCGATCCCGAGATCATTCGCGGACTGCGCGAGCTCGGCTTCCGCACCGCGCAGAGCTATGGTTTGAGCGAAAATCTGCCCCTCATTTCGATCTGCTCCGACTTTGCCTACAATGATACCTCTGTCGGCATCTGCGTGCCCGACGGAGTGCTTGATATTTACGATATCGGCGGCGACGGAATCGGCGAGATCAGATACAAGGGCGAAAATATCCACGCGGGAATTCTCGGCGAGGGCTCAAACCCCGCTGTTCGCGACGGTTGGCTTTACACCGGCGACCTCGGTCACATCGACCGTGACGGATTCCTTTACATTTCGGGCAAGAAAAAGAACGTTTTCGTCACCGCATCGGGCAAAAACATCTTCCCCGAGGAGCTTGAGGAGCTTCTTTGCCGCAATCCCTTCATAAGCGAGGCTGTTGTTGTCGGCTATGTCAACGAAGCGCGCGAGGATTACGATATTGTTGCCGTTCTTTGCCCCGAAATTTCCAAATTCGAAGAGGTTTACGGCAAGCATTACTCGCGCGGACAGGTTGATGCTGAATTCAACCGCGCTATCGACGAGGTCAACCGCCTGAGCGATCCTTACAAGAAGATCCACTTCTTTGTGACCCGCCGTGAGGGATTCAATGCGACCTCATCGCGCAAGGTGCGCCGCTCGCAGATCGCGGACGAAGCTCGCGCGGAATATCTGCGCAAGCTTGCCAGAACATAAAATCTCAATTGTAAAACTGCGTTTTACAATTGGAATTAATTACATAGGAGACATATTATGCATATTTCACTTGCAGGCAGACTTGGAAGCGGAAAAAGCACGCTTGCCAAGATCTTTTGCCCCAAATACGGCTTTGAGCATTACTATACCGGCGCAATTATGCGCGCGCTTGCAGAAGAGCGCGGAATGACTGCGCTTGAATTCAATCAGATGTGCGAAAACGACCGCTCCGCCGACTACATGATCGACAACAAGACCACCGAGGTCTCCCGCGCGCGTCGCGATGACAAGATCCTTTTCGACTCGCGTATGGCTTGGCATTTTGCCGAGAACTCCTTCAAGGTCTACCTTTACGTTCCGATCGAGGTTTCGGTCAAGCGAATCATGGGCGACTCGAGCCGCGGAAACGTTGAGGAATACAAGGACGCCGCAGACGCAGAGGCGAAGATCCTTGCGCGTATGCAGTCGGAAAGCCTTCGCTACAAGGAATTTTACGGCGTTGACAACCACGATCTGAACAACTACGACCTCGTTCTTTGCACCTCGAACATCTCCCCCGAGGAGGCGGCGGACACGATCTGGCGCGAGTTCAACGTGTATCTGAAGGACCCCGAGGGCTATCCGAAGCCGAATAAGCTTTTTATGGAGTAAAAGTGACCGCTTGACAATGGTCTGATAAATGGAATATATTTTGTATTTTTTCAGGCGAGTGGGAAAGTCGCTTGGGTGTTTGCTCTTGCTTTTGGTCATAATAATTGAAGGTTGGCTTGTTATCGGTGTCAGGATCAACTCCGAGCCGCCCGTGGTCAGGGAATACGTGATCGAAAGCGACAAAATTTCCTCTCCCGTGACGCTCGTTATGCTCTCCGACCTTCACGGTTGTGAGCATCCGACGCTGATCGGGCAGGTCAGCGAGATCGCGCCCGATCTCATCCTTCTTTGCGGCGATATGATAAACCATCACCACGAAACGGGCGAGGATATTCTCGTCACGGCGGCGGTTGTTAAGGAGCTTTGCAAAATTGCGCCCGTCTATTACTCGCTCGGCAACCACGAGCTTGAGCGCATCGGGCTTCACGAGAGCGACGCCGTCAAGCGCATCACAAACGAGGGCGCGATCCTGCTTGAGCGCGATTACGTTGACCTCAAGATACGCGGCAACGCCCTGCGCCTTGGCGGGCTTTATACGCCGAATTCCGCCGCGACTGCGAAGCCGAGTGCCGACTCGATTGAAGGATTCCTTTCGGATTTCTGCACGAGTAACTCCTTCCGAATTCTGCTTGAGCACCGCCCTGCGTCGTTCACCGACGCAATTTATCCCGCAGGATACGAGCCCGAGCTCGTTCTTTCGGGTCATTTGCACGGCGGGCACGTCATTCTTCCCTTTCTTGGTCCCGTTTACGGGGCAAATTCGGGCTTTTTCCCGAAATATGCGCTTGGCGCATTCGAGCTTGGCTCATCCACGCTCATCGTGTCCGCAGGTCTTTCGACCGACAGACACATCATTCCGAGGGTAAACAACCCGACGGAAATTACTAAAATCACTTTGGAGTAAAGAAATGAACAGAGAAAACAAACCGATCATCGGGATCACATCTTCGATGTCGGACAGCTTTATAAGAATGCGACGCAACTACTTTGACTCCGTGCTCGGTGCGGGCGGAATTCCCGTATTTATGCCCCACACGGGCGGAAAAGAGGATGCCGAAAAGTTCCTCTCCTTTTGCGACGGTGTGCTTTTTGCGGGCGGCGACGACGTTGACCCCAAGCACTACGGCGAGGAGATCGCCTTTGATAACGTCCAGACCACTCCCCTGCGCGACGATTTCGAGCTTGCGCTTGCGGAGCTTCTGAAAAATGACTCTCGCCCCATCCTCGGCATCTGCCGCGGCGAGCAGCTTCTCAACGTCGCATTCGGCGGCAGCCTTTATCAGCACATCGACGGTCACCGTCAGGAAGAAAAAGGCGCCGTCAATCTCCGCACGGCGAAGATTCTGGAGGGCAGCTTCCTTCACGAGATCGTCGGCGAGAGCGAGATCAAGACGAATTCCTTCCACCATCAGGCGGTAAAAGCGGTTGCGCCCGGATTTGTTGCCTCCGCGGTTGCCGATGACGGCACCGTTGAAGCCATCGAGCCTGCAGTCAGATCCGACCGCTTCTTCCTTGCCGTTCAGTGGCACCCCGAATATTTAGTCAAAACAGACGCGCCCGCGAAGAAGATCTTTGAAGCCTTCGTCGAAGCGGCGAAAAAGGAATTGAAATGAAAGAATTATTCAAAAAATACCGCGAGATAATCGTTTACATCATCGTCGGACTGATGACCACCGCCGTTGCTTACGGCATTCGACTTGGAATCATCTACGGCTTTTCGCCCATTCTCGGCATTGATCTTTCCGCCGAGGGCGGCAAGGCGGCAGTTCTGCGTACCGTTGCCGTTTCGATCGGCTGGGTTGCGGGCGTTATCTTCGCATTTTTCACCAACAAGAGCTGGGTATTTCAGGACAAGGTCAGCGGCAAGCGTGCCGTTTTGGTTCAGTTTGGCGAATTTACCCTCTCGCGCGTTTTCACCTACTTTGTCGAGCTCGGTCTTGGCGTTGGCGTGCCTCCGCTTCTCACCCTTCTCGGCTACAAGCCCTTCAAACTCATTCTTACATTTGATGCCGACCTCATCGCAACGGGCATTTCGGTCGTTCTTGTCACCGTGCTCAACTATATTCTCTCAAAGCTTCTCGTTTTCAGAAAGAAAAAGTAATTGAGGTATCAAAATGATCTCAAAAGTTTACAGCGCGGCGCTTTCGGGCATTGAAAGCTTTCGCGTTACGATAGAAGTTGACAGTTTTCCCACGCTCGAGCCGTCCTTTCAGCTTGTCGGACTGCCCGACACGGCTGTGCGTGAGGCGAAGGACCGCATCAAGTCCGCCTGCTTCAACAGCGGCTATTCCTGGCCCGATGCCTCGTTCACGATAAATCTTGCCCCCGCAGACCGCCGCAAGGAGGGCTCGGCTTTTGACGTGCCGCTTCTTCTCGGCATTCTTCGCTGCGGCGGCACGGTTATGCAAGGCGTCACCTTTGATGGACGCTGCTTCACGGGCGAGCTTTCGCTGACGGGCGAGGTACGACCCGTTCACGGCGTGCTTTCGATGTGCGCCGATGCCAAGCGCGACGGATTCCGCGAGTTTTATGCTCCCGCGGAGAACGCACGCGAGGCGGCGGCTGTCGAGGGCATCACGGTTTACGCCGTTCACCACATTCGCGACATCGTCGATCACCTCAACGGCAAAAAGACGATGACTCCCGTTACGCCCGACGCGCACTCCTTCGAGGATGCCTATGCGGGCGGGATCGACTTTTCCGACGTCAAGGGTCAGCTTGCCGCAAAGCGCGCGATGGAGATCGCAGCCGCGGGCGGGCACAATATCCTTCTCATCGGCCCTCCCGGCACGGGAAAATCGATGCTCGCAAAGCGTCTGCCGACCATTTTGCCTCCGCTCACCTTTGATGAGGCTATTGAAACGACAAAGATCCACTCGGTTGCGGGCACTCTGCCCGAGGGCTCATCTCTCTTGACCGCGCGCCCCTTCCGCTCGCCGCACCACACGATGTCGGCGGTCTCACTTGTCGGCGGCGGCGCAAACCCGAAGCCCGGCGAGATCTCGCTTGCGCACAACGGCGTCCTCTTCCTTGACGAGCTCCCCGAATTTCCGAAGACCATCACCGATAACCTCCGCCAGCCCATTGAGGACAGGCGCGTGACCATCACACGCGCGCTCGGCAGAGTCACCTACCCCTGCACCTTTATGCTTGTGGCGGCAATGAACCCCTGCCGTTGCGGATTTTTCGGTCATCCGACCCGCAAATGCACCTGCGGCAAGGGCGAGGTTCAGCGTTACATATCCAAGATCAGCGGCCCTCTGCTTGACCGAATCGACATTCAGATCGAGCTCCCCTCCCTCTCCTACGACGAGATCTCGGCGCGAAGCGAAAGCACCGAAACCTCGGCGCAGATCCGCGAGAGAGTCATCGCCGCGCGCGAATTTATGCAGAGAAGACTTGCAGCGGAGGGTCTTTCGGGGCTTGGTATCTTCTCGAACGCTCAACTTGACGCCTCGGGCATCCGCAAGACCTGCAACCCGACCGATCAGGCCGTCGAGGTCATGCGAATGGCTTACGACCGACTCGGTCTTTCGGCGCGCGGACATGACCGCGTTATGCGAATGGCGCGCACGATCGCAGACCTTGCCGCATCCGAGCGCATCGAAGCAAACCACATTGCGGAGGCGATCACCCTTCGCAGTCTTGATAAAAAATATTGGGGGTAACCATGGCAGCAGTATACGAAAACCAATCAACAGATTTTTACTGCCGCGGAGATAAGAATTACCGTTCCCAGCTCCATTGCAGTCCGCATATTCACTATCACATCGAAATAGTACAGATCCTTGAGGGCGAGACCATCGGCTATGCCGACACGGAGGAGGTTCACCTTGAGGCGGGCGATATTTTCATCAGCTTTCCCGACCAGGTACACTACTTTGTGACCAAAAAGCCCGAAAGATACCGCCTTTTCATCGTTTCGCCCGATCTGACACCCGAATTTCTTTCGATCTTCACAAACCAGGTGCCGCGTTCGGCACTCGTCAAGGGTGCGGGCAACGACCCCGAGATCGACGCGCTTACGGCGACTCTCTTCACCTTCACGGGCCACCACCACACGGGCGGCGACCCATATCGCGATGCCGTGATCCGCGGCTGCCTGCTCGCCCTTTTCGGCAAGTTGCTGCCGATGATGAGCCTTTCCGCGCCCAGAGTGGGCGACTCGAGAGCCGTGCGCGAGATCGTCGGCTTCTGCTCCGAGCATTTTGCAGAGGAGCTCTCGCTTGAAATGCTCGAATCCGAGCTTCATTTGAGCAAATATTACATCTCGCACCTCTTTTCGGGCAAGCTTGGCATACGCTTCAACGATTATATCAACTCGCTTCGCATCTCTCACGCTTGCCGACTGCTTAGACGCGAGGATATGCAGATCACCGAGATCGCGGAGGCAGTCGGCTTTTCGACTCTTCGCACCTTCAACCGCGCGTTTGTCAAATTCCGCGGCATAACACCCAGCGAATTCCGCCGCGAGGGCGCGACCCGCACCGACGGCGCATCGCTCTTGCCAATCTATTATATTAAAGGAAAACAACAATGTCCGAATACGATGCTGTCGCAATTGCCGACGTCAAAAACTTAAAAAACACCAAGGGGCGCATCCTCTCCGTTGACTTCGGCGAGGTACGCACGGGGCTTGCGATATCCGACGCCTCGCGCTTTCTCGCCTCGGGGATCGGAAACGTGAAGGTTGGCGGAATCGACAAAACCGCCGCCGAGGTCGCGCGGATAGCAAAGGAAAAGGGCGCGGTCGCGGCAGTTGTCGGTCTTCCGCGAAATATGGACGGAAGCGAGGGCGCGCGCGCAGACCGTTGCCGCGATTTTGCCCGCCGTCTATCCGTCGCCGCGGGAATTCCCGTTGCAATGACCGACGAGCGACTGACCACCGTTGCCGCCTCGCGCTATCTCAACGAAACCGACACGCGCGGGGGAAAGCGCAAGAATATCATCGACAGCCTGTCCGCCGAGATCATCCTTCAAAACACGCTCGACAGATTAAAAAATATGCGCTGATTCGCTCTTAATTATTCATTATTCATTATTCATCATTCATTATTCATTTGCCCCACGCAAGTTTTGTAATGAATAATGAATAATGAAGCC
>JAZQJB010000153.1:0-45729 GCA_045541375.1 Eubacteriales bacterium
CCCCTCGGCGCGCGGGCTCGCTTAGCTCGCCTGAGAGGTCTTTTTTCGGTCGGCAAAGCCGCCGGAAAAACGGATTTTATTAGAATTTACAATCTGATATTTACCCTAAAAGCGCCAGGATCTGCTCCTTCGGTCTTGCGCCGGATGACTTGTTCACGACTTCGCCATTCTTCATTACAACGAGCGTGGGGATGCTGAACACGCCGAATCTTTCGGCAAGCTCGGGCTCGTCGTCAACGTTGACCTTTGCAACGACGATGTCATCTCTCTCGCCTGCGATCTCTTCGACGATCGGAAGTACCATACGGCAAGGGCCGCACCAATCCGCATAGAAATCGAGGAGGACGGGCTTTTCGCTTTTGATCGCGGAATCGAAATTATTTTTGTTCAGTTTAAGTGCTTTCATTTTTTTATCTCCTTTGTGAGTGTTTCTTGTTTTTTACACCCATATTATACACCATTTTAGAGGATAATTCCGTGATTTGGTCACAAAAACCGCAGTTTTTAAGCTGCGGTTTTTATTTTCACTTCAAAGCCATCATTCTCTCTTCGCGCATCGAAAAGACCGCGAGGCTGTCGGAGTTGATGTTTGCAAAATCGAGCGAGATCTTCTTGATTTCCCGATTTTCATAAGTCGTGAAGTAATAATCCCCGCGTTCGAGGTCGGCGCAGGAGCTATACACAGTGCGCCAATCCTTTTTTCCGCAGCCGAGGGGAACAGATACACTATCTAAGATATGAAAGAAATCGCTCACGCCGCTGACTGCGGTGTGTTTTTTTGCGAATGCCGCGCGGAGAAAGCGCGATTCGGATGACCAGTCGCCCGGGAGTCCCGAGGCGGACGAGGGAGTCAGCTTCGGATTCAACATCACTTTGTCCCTATGAACGGGAAACGGCGGCGAGTTGGTCAGGACTCCGAAGGGGTTGTTATACATGATCAGTCCGCCCTTTGTCGGCTCGACGGCTATGCAGCCCTCGCGGTCGGCGATCATCCAATGGAGCGGCGTCGTTGGGAGAGTTGGCGAAACCGAATCGGGTGTGATGTTGCAATGCTTCAAAAGCTCCGCCGCCTCGCACAGATTTCTGCATTTCGACAGCACGAAAGGTATCAGCTCGAATGAAGCAAGATTGATCTTATCCGCCTTCGGTTCGAGATACGTGGCGTAATCGGGAAAATTCAATCCCGCCGCGGCGAGTCCGTATTCGTTTACCGCATCGAACCAAAGCGGCACACCGTCGTTTACAAGTGCGCAACCGATGATTGCGGGATGCTGTGCCATATCCGACTCGCGGAGAAAGCGGATGGGGAATCTTCTCGGCATGATGACCGCCTCCTCTCCGCGGCTTCCTTCAAGGTCGAGAGTCCGCCCGAAATAACCGTTTTGACTTATTGCAGTACACATTTTTCCTCCTAATTATAATATTATACTTTGAATATTTTTACCGTTTTTGTCTTTTCCATTCGCTTTTTTAACAAAAAGAGCTTATATTATTTTAATAAATTGGATAAAATCAATAAGTAATATTATATTAACAAATTCGACTTGATTTATCAACAGGAAATGTAATATAATATCTGCGACTGTGATAAGGCTCAGCCGCGGGCGCGCATCTCGCTTCTCTACATACGCAAACAGTTCGCAATCGCCAACTTATGCCGCGCAAGCGTCGGAGTCTGTCAAAAAGTAAAAATATTTTTCTAAGGAGAAAAAACAATGAAGAAGATTCTCGCAATCGCACTCTGCCTTTGCATGGTACTCTGCGCAGTAGCATGTGGCGGCACCAAAGAAGCTGACTACAAGCTCGGACTTGGCGTAGTAGTCAGCACCGCTTCCTCCAAGGAAGGCAACGCACAGGTAGACGCTACCATCGCTGCAGTTGTTACCGACGCTGAGGGCAAAATCGTTTCCTGCCGCATCGACGTAGCACAGAACAAGATGGCAGTTGCTGACGGTGCAGTTGACACCGCAAAGACCTTCGAGACCAAGATGGAGCTCGGTTCCAGATACGGTATGGAAGGCAAAGTTGACAACGACGGCAACGGCGTTATGCTCGAGTGGGACGCTCAGGCTAAGGCTTTCGAGGCTTACGTTGTAGGCAAGACCGGCGCTGAGGTTGCAGCTCTCCAGACTCAGGAGGCAGGCGGCCACCAGATCGCTGTTGACACCGCACTTCTCGAGGCAGGTTGCTCCATGCAGATCACCGATTTCATGGCTGCAGTTGCAAAGGCTTGCGCTGACGAGCAGGGCATGAACTTCAAGGCTGTTCCCGGCACCTTCACTCTCGGCGTTGCTGCAAAGACCGGCGCTGCTGACTCCAAGGCTGCTACCGCTGATGCTGAAGGCCTCGTTGCTATGTACTCCGATATCGCTTGCGCAGTAGTTGCTGACGGCAAGGTTATCGCTACTCTCAACGACGCTATCCAGCCCAAGATCAACGTTACCACCGCCGGTGCAGTTACTCCCCAGGAGTTCAAGGGCACCAAGAGAGAGCTCAAGGAAGGCTACAACATGGCAGCTTACGGCGCTCCCAACGTAGAGGGTGGCACTGTTAAGGAGTGGTACATCCAGTCCGCTGCATTCTCTAACCACGTTATCGGTATGACCGCTGCTGAGATCGCAGGCATGCAGACCAAGGAAGTTAACGCTCACCAGATCTCTGTTGACGAAGCTCTCCTCTCCGCAGGTTGCACCATGCAGATCACCGGTATCTGCGCAGTAGTTGCACAGGCTGCTAACAACGCTAGATAATTAAAATTCATTAACAGGAGATAGGAATTGTGAAGATTCTGAAATCCATTTCCTGTCTATCTCTGATTTGGGGGCTGCTCGTCTTTATGACGGGCTGCCCTCAATCTGCAGTTAAGACAGAACCTCGCGGCAAGATATATTTCACATATTTTGACACCGTTTCCAATATTTACAGCTACGCGGGTGATTCGCAGGAAGATTTTGATGAAAATACCGCTGAAGCTGCGAAGATCCTCGAAGAATATCACAACCTGTTTGACATTTATTATGAGCATTCGGGCGTGGTGAACCTCCGCACGATCAATCTGAACGCGGGCGGCGAACCCCTGAAGGTCGACCAAAAATTGATTGATTTTCTTCTTTATGCCAAGGAGCTTTACGTGCTCACGGGCGGCGAGATGAACGTCATGATGGGTGCGGTGCTTCGCCCCTGGCACGACTGCAGAAGCGCGGCATCGGAAGATCCCGCAAACGCAACCATTCCCTCCCCCGAGGTTTTGGAGGAAGCGAGCAAGCACACAAGCATTGATCTGCTTGAAATTGACGAAGAAAACCTCACGGTACGCATCAGCGACCCCGCCGCATCGATCGACGTCGGTGCTCTCGGCAAGGGCTACGCCACAGAAATGGCGGCGCGCCGGCTTGAATCGCTCGGCGTGACCTCATACGTTCTCAACATCGGCGGAAATATCCGCATTATCGGCACCAAACCCGACGGAAGCGGCTGGCTTACCGGCATCAAGGACCCCGCAAATTCCGACTCGGCTTATATAGAATATCTTAACCTTGCAAACACCTCGTGCGTCACCTCGGGAATCTATGAAAGATTCTACACCGTCGGCGGCGTGCAGTATCATCATATAATCGACAAAGACACCCTTATGCCCTCCGAGCATTTTGCCTCGGTATCCGTCATCACCAAGAACAGCGGCCTTGCGGACGCTCTCTCCACCGCTCTCTTCACCATGAGCTACGAAGAAGGCCTCGCCCTCGTCACCTCGATCGGCGAAGTCGAAGTCCTCTGGGTTACTCACGATGGAGAAAAGCTGATGACTGATGGAATGAAAGCGCTCATTACCGAGCAACAGTAAAATCACTTTTCGCCAAGGCGAAAAGTTACCTTAAGCTTCGCCGCAGGCGAACATTAACTCGGCGAAGCCGATCTTCACTTGGCGAAGCCAACATTAACTCACGCGAAGCGTGATAGAACCGTTAAAAATTTTTATAAATATAAACAGGAGGAGTTCTATGATTTTCAAAAAAGATATCTCATCCCTGCACGTACCGCACAACAAGAACACTGCGGGATGCGAGCCTGTGAAAATTGAGACACCCAAGGAAGTCATCCTGCCCATGAATATGCATTCGGGCGGCGAGGCTGAACCTATCGTTACGCCCGGCGACCACGTATACGTCGGTCAGCTCATCGCGCGCGAAGAAGGAAGATTCTCTTCCCCCGTCCACGCAACCGTATCCGGCACTGTAGCCGAGATCCTCACCCTTCCCACCGCTCGCGGCAAGGAAGTCAAGGCCATCCGCATTGAAAGCGACGGCAAGATGGAAAAAGACCCCGCAATGAAGGCTCCCGTATTCGAGGGCTGTGACGGTTTTCTTCAGGCAGTCCGCGAGAGCGGAGTTGTCGGTCTTGGCGGCGCGGCTTTCCCCACCTGGGCAAAGCTCAATGAGGCAACCAACCCCGACTACAAGGTTGATACCGTTCTCATCAACGCGGCTGAATGTGAGCCCTACATCACATCTGACCACAGAATGATGCTCGCACACGCCGATCTCATTGATGACGGAATCGAATATATGCGCAAGTATATGAACGAGTATCTTGGAGAAGCTACCTATAAGATCTGTATCGAGAAGAACAAGCCCGATGCGATCGAGGTGCTCAAGAAAAAATTCGCGGACAAGCCCTATGTGGTCATTCACGAGCTCAACGCGATCTATCCCCAGGGCGCAAAGCAGGTCATGCTTTACAACGCGACCGGCAGAGTTGCCATCGCGGGCAAGCGTTTCCCCTCCTTTGGCGCACTCATCATCAACGTTTCCACCCTCTCGAAGATGGCTGAATACCTCAACACCGGTATGCCCCTTGTTGAGCGCATCGTGACCGTTGACGGACCCGCTGTCAAGAAGCCCGGCAACTTCATCGCTCCCATCGGTACCTCCATCCGTACCCTTCTCGAGCTCACCGAGACTAATCTCGAGGCAGTCGGCAAGGTCGTTATCGGCGGTCCTATGAACGGTAACGCAACCGTTTCGGTCGATTCCCCCATCGTTAAGGTTTCGAACTGCATTCTCGCATTTGACGAGAAGACGGCAACTCTCCCCGAGCCCTCCGCTTGCATCCGCTGCGGCAGATGTATGGAAAAGTGCCCCGTTGACATCCACGTTGCGGGCGTTGAGGCGGCAGCTTCTATCAAGGACGAGGAAAAGAGAGCGGCTGCTCTCATCGACACCGGCGTTCGTCAGTGCGTTGACTGCGGATGCTGCTCCTACGTTTGCCCCGCTCACCGTCCCCTTCTTGCAATGAACCAGGACGCAAAATGGTGGCTCAAGCAGTATGAGCGCTCCAAGCAGTCGAGATAAGGAGGAAAAAGGTAATGAAAAAGCTTTCTACCACCGCCGCACCTCATATTAACAGCGGTGTATCCACCAATAATATTATGCTTGACGTCGTGATCGCAATGATCCCCGCATCCATCGCCGCGATCATTCTTTTCGGCATCAAGGCGCTCCTTCTCATTCTCACCTGCGTTGTAAGCGCAGTTCTTGCAGAATTCATCTTCAACCTTTGCGTCAAGAAGAAGCAGACGGTCGGCGATTTCTCCGCTACCGTAACAGGTCTTCTCCTCGCGCTTAACCTTTCGACAAACGTTGAGCTCTGGCAGGCTGCTCTCGGCTCGGTTTTCGCGATCGTAGTCGTCAAGGGTCTCTTCGGCGGACTTGGCAAGAACATCGTCAACCCCGCAATCGCGGCTCGTGTACTTATGCTCCTCACCTTCGCTTCCGTTGCAGGCGGCGCGGCTATCTCCCCCCTCTTCGATCTCTCCTTCCTCGGCAATGCCGTTCCCGAGATCGCAGCGGGCGCAACTCCCCTCTCCTTCCTCAATGAGGGCGCAGAGGCTGCCGCACAGGCTCCCACCGTTCTCCAGCTCCTCGTTGGCGCACACGGCGGTACTATCGGCGAGACCTGCGCGATCGCACTCGTTATCGGTTTTGTCTACCTCGTTTGCCGCAAGGTGATCAAGTGGTACATACCCGTTTCCTTCATCGCGACCGTTTTCGTTTGCTACCTCATCGCGGGTGGATTTGACGTGACCTTCGCGCTTCAGCACATTCTTGCGGGTGGCGTGTTCCTCGGCGCTATCTTCATGGCTACCGACTACGTTACCACTCCCGCAACCAACAAGGGAAGAGTCGTCTTCTGCATCGGCGCGGGTCTTCTCACCTTTGCGATCCGTTTCTGGGGCTCCTATCCCGAGGGCGTTTCGATCGCAATTCTCACAATGAACCTTCTTGTTCCCTTCATTAACGATCTGACCAAGAAAAAGCCTTTGGGAGGTATCAAATAATGAATATCAAGCATCTTCTCAAAACGATCCTCATTCTTCTTTGCATCGTCGCGATCTTCGCGGTTGCAATGTTCGGGCTCAACTTCCTCACCGGCCCCATCATTGAGGCTAACAACAAGGGCGCGGAGTTCGCTCCCCTTCTCGCTGTTATGCCCGAGGCTGAGAACTTCGAGGAAGTGACCTCCACTCTCGCGGGCGTTCCCGAGTCAGTTATCGCAGTTTACAAGGAGACCTCCGGCAAGGGCTTTGTTGTCCGTGCTAAGGCTTCCACTCAGTATTCCAAGGAACCCATGGAGATCACCTTCGGTATCACCGCCGACGGCAAGATCTGCGGAATCCAGCTCGACGTTTACACCGACTCGATCGACTTCCGCTCCAAGGACGCAAATTATATTGACTCCTACCTCGAGAAGGACTCCGCCCTTGCCGACATCGGCACTGTTTCGGGCGCGACCTATTCCTCCACCGCATTCAAGAACGCGGTAAGCGAGGGCTTCTCGGCACTTATCACCAACTCCCTTATCGCAGAGGGCGTTAAGTCCGACGCTCAGATCCTTGGGGAAATGATCCCCACTCTCGCTCCCGGTATGCTCAAGACCGAGGAAGCAGCAGTTTCGGGTAACATCGAAAAGGCATGGAAGGCAGGCAACGACGCGGGCTTTGCTTACGTTGTAAAGAACGGTGAGGCTTCCTTCCTCGCTCTCGTCAACGCAACAGGTGCTTGCAAGGTTTATGACGTTGCAGGTGCGGACGTTACCGACGCGCAGACCGCTATCGCCGACGAGGCAAAGGCTGCCGCTTCGGCTTCGCAGAAGTCCTACACCGAGGATCTGAACACCAAGATCACCCGTCTCTATGAGACCGCGACCGACGTAACCCCCGTTGAGATCAGCACCTTCAACACCGTTGTTGCTGCCGCTTCCTTCAAGGTTGACGGCGCAGAATACTACGGCTTCTACTCCAGAAGCATCGGCTTCCATCAGATGGACGTTTACTTCGTGATCGACGCAAACGGCGCCATCGCAAAGATGGATGCAAAGCAGTTCATTTTTGACGAAGAATACTTCGGCAACTTCGGCGGTATGGACGTTGGCGCTTACAAGGGCGGCTTTGAGGGTCTTACCACCGAGACTTGGTCCGGCGAGCAGGCTGTTATCGCAACCGCTACCATGACCTCGAACGCTATGAAGCAGTCGACAGACGACGCTTTCGCTGCATTTAACGCTATCAAGGGAGGTGCACAGTAATGAAAACTTTCTTTAAGAATTGCCTTCTCCGCGGCACACCCTCGATGGTGCTTGCCCTCGGCTCGGGCTTTGTTATGGCTTCGAGCGCGGATATCCGTGCGGCTCTCGGTATGGGCGCGGCTGTGCTCATCTCGATGCTCCTGACCTCGATCGTGGTCTCGGCTATCCACAAATTCATCCCCGCTTACGCAAAGCTTCCCGTTTACCTCATCATCATCACCGGTTTCGTTTCGATCATCCAGATGCTTATGCAGGCATTCTTCCCCATCGTTGTTGATATGCTCGGCGCACACCTTGCTGCCCTCGCAGTAAGCGCAGTTATCTACCGCGATGCAGAGGAGGTTGCCGACCATAATGGCGAATGGCACTCGATCAAAACCGCTCTTTCCACCGGTCTTTTCCTGACCGTTATCATGGTCATCTGCGCTCTCATCCGCGAAATCCTCGGCAATGCCACCATCTGGGGCGTCGAGATCCCCTTCCTTGCAAACTACAAGGTAAGCGCACTTGCGGGCGCATTCGGCGCATATCTCGTTCTCGCTTGCGTTCTTGCGGCTATCAAGAAGCTGACAGGCGCACACGAACATCTTGAAGAGGAGGATTGTGAATAATGCTTACCATCGAAATGATCTTCGGTATTCTTCTTGCCGGTCTTCTTTCCGACAACTATGCTCTTCTCCACTTCCTCGGCACAGGTGCCGTTATGGAGAACGAGCGCTCCACCAAGCAGTCCGTCATCCTCGGCCTCGGCACTACCCTTGTAATGCTCATCACAAATGCCATCTGCTGGCCTCTCAACACCTATCTCCTCGAGAAGGTTCCCTACCTGCAGACAATGGTATTCGTTCTTGTGATCCTCATCGTTGTTGAGGTACTTCACATCATCGCAAAGAAGCTTCTTGACGGCTACTGCCACGCGGATTTCGTTAAGTTCGCGATCAACGGCGCTATCCTCGGCCTTTGCATCCACAACGTTGAGCATCACCTTTCCTACGTCGAGACCCTTATCACCTCTCTTGGTGTAGGTCTTGGCCTTATGATCACTATGTGCGTATTCGCAAAGCTCAAGGATAAGCACGTTGACGAAGAGGCTATTCCCGCTTCCTTCCGTGGACTTCCCATTGCGCTTCTCACCGCAGGAATGATCGCTCTCGCGCTTCTCGCGCTCAACTTCTAAATGAAAAAAAGAGATATTATTCTCATTGCATCGATCCTTCTGATCGCCATCGCGTTCTTCCTCATTGTCGAGCTGACAAAAGAGGAGGGCGCGGGGGTGGTCGTCAAGGTTGACGGAGTCGAGGTTGCCGAGTATTCGCTCTCGAAAAGCGGCACCTATCCCCTCAACGGCGGCACGAACATTCTCGTTATCGAGGACGGACGCGCATACCTCAGCGATGCAAACTGCCCCGACAAACTTTGCGTTCATCAGGGCAAAATATCGAGGACGGGCGAGGTCATCACCTGCCTGCCCAACAAGCTGACCGTCACCGTTTTCGGTGCGGAAGAGAGTGTTGATCTGATTAGTTAAAAAGGAGGACAGTATCATGAAAACGAAAAGAGTCGCGTTTTTAGGAATGTGCATTGCGCTTTCAATGATACTGTCCTTTGTTGAAAGCCAGATACCGCCGCTTATGGCAGTGCCCGGCGTCAAGGTGGGACTTCCGAACATCGTTATGGTCTTTATGCTCTATAAGATCGGGGCAAAAGAGACCGCGATCGTCAGCATTCTGCGAGTCATCCTCGTCGGAATCCTTTTCGGCACTCCCCTTTCGATGATCTACTCCCTCGTCGGCGCGGCATTGAGCCTTATCGGAATGATATTGCTCAAAAAGACGAATCTCTTCGCCCCCATCACGGTAAGCGTTGCGGGCGGAATTCTTCACAACATCGGTCAGATCGCAACCGCCTGCCTGGTTATGGAAACGGCGCAGATAGCATACTATCTCCCCGTCCTCCTCATCAGCGGCACGATTGCGGGAATCCTGATCGGACTTACCGCCGCAATGATCCTTAAAAGGCTTGATAAGATGAAATTATAAAAAGAGCTATCGCGATAGCTCTTTTTTTGATCCGACTATATTGCAGAAGGTATGCTTTTGTGTTATAATATAGAATGAGGTGATTGATTTGAATCTTGTTATAAAATCGATTTTTATATCTATTTTAGTAATCTCGGTTACGTTATCTTTCGGATGCGCGGCAGACTCTTTCGGTGAAACCGACACAACTCTACCGATCGAATCCACATCCGCACCGCCATCCACGGAGCCTTTCTCCGCCCCTGAAACCACCGTAAGCACTACCGAAACAGAAGCTCCCGAAACTACGGTCATTCCTAAAACTACAATTGCTCCCGAAGCCACTACTGCCCCCGAGACTACCGCCGTACCCGAAATCACAACTGCCGAGGAAATGCATTCCGAGCTTTATCTGCCGTCGCTTTCTTTGAATGATGCCGTCAGATACTTCTCCGAGGTCTGCCTTGATGCGGAATTTGTCAATGCGGGAGATCCGACACGGCTTCAGAAGTGGGCAACTCCCATCTTTTACATGCTCAGCGGTTCGCCTACGGCAGAGGACATAGCCGTCATCAACAAAATGGCATCATTTCTCAACAGCGTAGAGGGTTTCCCGGGAATCTCACAAACAAATGCCCCCAACACCGCCAATATGAAGATATATTTTTGTCCCGCAAATGAATTTTCAGTTATAATAGGACACAACTGCGACGGCAATGACGGATACGTTACGTTTTGGTACTCAAACGACGAAATATACGACTCCGTTATTTGCATCCGCAACGATATCGGTCAAGAGCTTCGCAATTCAGTAATAATGGAAGAAATATATAACAGTCTCGGGCCAATACAGGATACTTCGCTGAGATCGGACAGCATTATTTATTCGGGCTTTTCCGCACCGCAAAAAATGACTGACGTCGATATGCTGATTTTGCGACTGCTCTATCATCCGTCGATTAGATGCGGAATGAATAAAGAAGAATGCAAGCAAATAATATCGGAAATATACTATTGAGAATAACAACCCCGACAGATTTTGAAGTCTGTCGGGGTTGTTGGTTTTATTTCAAAATGAACTTACTGATAAACTGTCTGGTAAACTCAACGCCTGCCGCGCCGAGCT
The DNA here is from genome assembly GCA_045541375.1 of Eubacteriales bacterium. GTDB lineage: Bacteria > Bacillota > Clostridia > Oscillospirales > CAG-272 > CAG-390. The sequence goes on from JAZQJB010000153.1 coordinate 10,726, forward strand.
CGCCCTGCCAGGTCTTTGAATGGGGTTCGATGCTGAGGTCTCCGTCATATCCTCTTGCATAGAGGATGGAGAAAATGCTTCCCCAATGAAGATCGTCCATTCCCGCGGGGGGATCGGATACCGCTCTGCTGCCCGCGTGGGTGGTGCCTTTGACGTGGAAATGCGCGATCTTCTCGCCGTAATCGGACATTTCAGCAAGATAGTCCGCGTGTCTGTTGTAGGCGTGAGAAGGGTCGTATTTCAGCCAAAGATCGGGATTTTCACCAAGGATCACCTTCCACTGCTCGGGGGAATCAATAAAGTTATTCCAATGGCAGTTCTGGATAGCGATCTTGATTCCGCTACCGCTTGCCTTTGCCCTCTCGGTGAGCTGACCGAGGAAGTCGAGCGCAAGGGTGTAATTCTTATAAAGCGAAACCTCATCGGCATAGTTACAGCCGCAAACAAAAGTCTTTGCGCCAAGCTCGATTGCCGCGTCGAGCTGTGCAAGATACACACTCTTTCTCTCCTCGTCTATCTTACCGCCGACGTTGATGTCGTGGTTCCAACGTCCGACGCAGGAAACGTCGATCCCCGTGCGCGCGATCTCTGCCTTGATGTTTTCCTTATTTGCTATCAGCTTTTCAGCTTCCGCCTGATTGTTGCAGCAGATCTCGATGAACTCGAGATTCGTATTCTTGACAAGATCAAATCCCGCCGCGGTATAGTTATTTTGTATTCTTCCTATTCTCATTTCGGTAACCCTTTCTGCTATGAGTTTGAAATTATTTTAGCATATATTAACCGATTTGTCAATAAAAATCGGCAGAGAAAATGAATTCTCTGCCGATTATTATAAGTTAGTCCTTCTTCTTGAAAACGATAGCGGTTCCGAGAAGAGCGATAACTGCAACTGCGCCTGCGATCATACCGCCGCATCCCTTTTCTGCGGGAGGTGCTTCGGTGATGGGCTCGGTTGCGGGAGCCTGAGTCTCGGGTGCCTGAGTTTCGGGAGCCTGAGTTTCAGGCGCCTGGGTCTCGGGAGCCTGAGTCTCGGGTGCGACTGTGGTCTCGGGCTCTACGGGAGCAGTCAGACCTGCCTCAAGTGCGCTGATGATGTAGGGAGTGATGATATCGTATCCCGCAGCATTGAGGTGGAGGGTATCGGGAAGATACTTGGTCGTGGTGGTCTCGAGCTTATCGTTGAGCTCCTTGTTGTTGTAAAGGTCGATGAAGATGATGCCCCACTTCTCGCAAGCAGCCTTGGCAATATCGAAATATGCGCTCATATCCTTCGCGTGGCCGGTGGAGTGACCGTCGAGGCGGTGGTTTGCGATGAAGAAGAGTTTAGCATCGGGATTGGTCTTGCTTACGTTGTAGAAGATCCACTCAAGGCCGCCCGCATAGTTGGGCTGATTCTTCTTGAGGGTTGCCTCATCCTTACCCTCGGAGAGAGCGCCGATGGGACGGTTGTGACGCGCGTCGTTAACACCGCCGTGCATAACGATGATGTCGAACTTGGTGTTCTGATGAGGAACGTACTGGCTGTATACCCAGTTATCGTCGCCTCTCTGGAAGCTTACCTTTGCGCCGCCAACCGATGCATTGGTGGTGATAGCGCCGGTCCAGTCAGCGATTCTGCCCGCCCATGCACGTCCGGTGCGGAAGGGAGATACGCCGTCGCCCGAGCCGTAGCTGATCGAGTCGCCCATAAAGAGCATGGTCTTGCCCTTGAGGGGGCTTGTGCTCTCAACGGTGCCGGGAAGGGTGATGTTGAACAATTTGATATAAGTAGCGGCGTCGAAGGGCTGGTTGATGGTAGCAAGCTGAATGCCGTCATCATAAACGCCGGTTGCGCCAACTACACGAACATAACCTGTACCGGGACGGATCCTGTATGCGTAAATACCGAAGCCGTTGCCGATAACGTCGTACTGAACCATATAGTTCTTATTAACGGTGGTAGTACCGTTGCCGTTTGCATCCTGAAGAGCAAGGTGATAACCCTGATCGAGAGCAGCGGCACCGAAATAAACGATATCGCCTTCCTTAACGGGAACCATGGGGCAGGTGCGGTAAGCGCCGGACGCAACCTCTTTGTTGCTTGCATCGGCACGGCCTTCAAATACCTTATCCGACTTCGGGAAGATATTGACAAGCTTATCTGCCGCTGTGGTGGTTGTGCGGAGATAATCTATATTGATATTGTTCTTATCCATATAGGCATAGTAATCCGCAACCTTGAAGCTCTGGTTCTTGGTGATGAGGGTGGAATCGTAGAAAAGCTGTGCTGTTGCCATTCTGAAAGAAGCAGCCTTCTCGGGAACAGTCCATTCAACGATCTCGGTGCCGGGGTGGAACTCGTCTACCTTCTTGCAGTCAGCATACTTGACCTGCTGAATAAGAACCGATCCGGTTTCGGTATAAACGGTCAGATAATAACCCTGACCGGTCATAACGGGACCGAAGGTGAGAACGTCGCCGGGCTTGACTTCGATCTTGCCCGAGCAATAATAGTTCGCATTGTACTTGGGGTCGGAGTCCGCGGAGCTTTGCGGAGTGCCGCACTTGACCGCAGCAAGATCATAGAGGTTTACGAGGTCTGCCGCGCTTGCCATAAAGCTCATCATGGGAACGAGCATTGCAAGAGCAAGAAGCGAGCAGATGATTTTTCTGAGATTCTTCATTGTCTTCTCCTTTGTTTGTTTTGGGGTGATTTAATTATATCACGAAAGCAAGCTTTTGTCAATAAAAAAGACCGCCGAAGCGGTCTTTTTTATATCAGTTCTCTCTTCTCTTTGCAACAACTGCAACACCTGCAAGGGAGATGATTGCGATAGCGGCGAAGATGAGAGCCGAGTCACCGGTGGGAACGGGCTCTGCGGGCTTGGTAGTCTCGGGAGCGGGCTCTGTGGTCTCGGGAGGATTGAAGAAGTTGTTGTAACCCTCAGCATCAAAGGGCTGATTGAGAGTTACGAGCTGCTTGCCTGCCTCGTAAACGTCGGTAGGAGCTACGAAACGGATGAATGCAGTGCCGGGACGCATTCTGTAAGCGTAGATAACGTGAGTATCGTCGATGTTACCGAGGTTGACCATATACTTGTAGTTTACGTGGGTGGTAGGCTTCTTGTCTGCATCGTAAGCAACGAGCTGATAGCTCTGCGCGCTTGCAGCAGCAGCAACGTAGATAACGTCGCCCTCAACTACGGGGATATACTCGCAAGTCATATACTTAGCGTCAGCAACGTCGCCGCTGGTCGAGCCTCTGCCTGCAAAGGTGCTGTCGGAGGTGGGGAAAAGGTTTACGAGGTCCTTTGCGTTCTCAACCTTGAAGTAGGGGATGGCAATGTTTGCCTTCTCCATGAATGCGATGTAGTCAGCCTTGGTGAATTCCTGGTTCTTGGTGATAAGGGTATTATCAACGAACATCTGGGAGGTAGCCATTCTGAAGGAAGCAACGTCAGCGGGAACGGTCCACTTAACGATAACGGAGTTAGCGGCAATAACCTCTACCTCGGTGCAGTTAGCGTACTTGACCTGGTTGGTGTGAAGAGAACCGTCTGCCTTGTAGGTAGTGAAGTAGTAGCCCTGATCCTTGTGTACGGGGCCAACGCAGATAACGTCGCCAGCCTTAACGTCGATAGGAGCGGAGCAATAGTAGTTTGCGTTGTACTTGGGATCTACATCTCTGCCGGCAGTATTGGGAGTTCCGCAAACAGCCTTGGATGCGTCGTAGAGGTTTACGAGGTCTGCAGCACTTGCGAAAACACTCATCATAGGAACGAGCATCGCAATAATCAGAAGCGCGCAAATAAGCTTTTTCATGTTTTTTCTCCTTTTTGTGGCATTAAGCCATTTTAGTTAATTTATTATAGCATAAATTTAATACTTTGTCAATAACTTTTTTTCAATTCAAATTAACTTGATAAAAAAACCGGATATCGCGAGGTTTCGCAATATCCGATTTTTTTGTATTATTCAATGCCGACCGCGCGGCAATAGATATCAGTTATCCTTTCTCTTCGAGACCGCTGCAACTCCGACGATGGCGATCACGGAGATAACGGCGAAGACGATAGCGGAGTCACCGGTAGTGGGAGGCGCAATGGGCTCGGTGGTCTCGGGAGCGGGCTCGGTTGCCGGAGTCTCGGTCTCGGGAGCGGGATTCATAAGAGCATTATAGGATTCGAGGCTGAGGGGCTGATTTACGGTTACGAAAACCTTGCCTGCGTCGTAGGTAGCCGCGGGAGCAATGATACGCACTCCTGCGGTGCCGGGACGAGCCTTGTACGCGCAGATGCCGTAGCCGTCGCCAAAGTCAACGAAGCGGGAAACGTAGTTGAGAGTGGTCGCTTCCTCCGAAGGAGCACCGGATGCATCGTAGGTAACGAGCTGGTAGCCCTGGTCGAGAGCGCATCCGGCAAAATAGATAACGTCGCCCTCGTTTACGGGGATGACGGCGCTCGTGCGGTATTTTTCGTTTTCCTTCTCCTCGCCCTTCTTGTCAACAGAGCCTGCAAAAACGGTGTCAGTCTTGGGGAATACGTTTACAAATTCGCCCGAGTAGGATGCTTCGCGGAAGTAGTCAATATTAACGCCCGCTTTATCCATAGCTGCAAAATATGCTTCCTTGCCGAATTCCTGATTGATGGTTACGAGGAAGCTATCGCCAAACATCTGATTGATGGCAAATCTCATGCTGCCTGTTCCCTCGGGAACGGTGTACTTGAGGATCGAGATACCGGGAACGATATCTTCAACGATCTCGCAATCGGAGGTCTTGACCTTATCATCCTTCTTTGCGCCGTCGGGCTTGTAGGTTCTTGCGTGGTAAGCAAGATTTGTCGCAACGGGACCGAAGTAAACAACGTCACCTGCCTGAAGCTCGATGAGATTGGATGCATAATAGTTCTGGTTGGTGGAGGTGTGCTCAGCATCTCTGGTTGTGGGAGGAATACCGATCACCTTACCGGTGGAATCATACTTGTTTTCAAGGTCTGCCGCACTTGCCATAATGCTCATCATAGGAACAAGCAGTGCAAGAACGAGAAGTGCAGAAAGAAGTCTTTTGAAGTTTTTCATCATTTTTCTCCTTTTTATATTGGATTTGGTATAATTTTATCATACTTTGTATCGCTTTTGCAAGACAATAGTTTTGTTGTTGCGGACAAATATTGCTATTATTTTATTCCAAACAAACAAAAGGGGCGGAAAACCGCCCCATAATTGCTTTTATTTTTTACTGATGTCAATATAATCCTTGGCGTAGATCATCTTTGTCTCGTGCGTTCCGTCGAGCTTGATATCAAAGATTCTGCCGCCGCGGCGTGTGTCAACTCCGCCGATAGCAAATCCGCCGCAAGCATCAAGGGTGAGTCTGATGCCGCCGTAAACGCCGTCGGAGATATTGTGGTGCAGGTGGCCTGCCGCAATGATCTCAACGTCGCCGCGCTCGAGCATTGTCGAGAATACGCCCGAGTTGATCATGGGGCACTGCCACTTTTCGCCCTCGGCACCTATGTAACCCGTTTCCTCGGGATTATTGACCGCCATCATGATCTCGTGCGGAGGCACGTGCATTACCGCCAATGCGCGGACTGTGTGACCCTCCTGCGCCTCGAGCTCCTTTGAAAGATTCCAATACCACATCTGCTGCTCGAAGCGGATGGGATCCCACTTTTTATAGAACGGCTCGCGGTTGGGGAGCATCAGATCCTCGGCGGTAACGCCGGGACGGAGCTCGCCATTCTTATACTTCGAGTCGAAGGCATAGATCGCGTACTCGACACGGTCGGAATCATGCGCGAGAACGGGAACCATATAGTTGGTGATGCCGGGGATACCCTCGCTGTGAGAGGAGATGCAGTAGGGATAGGACTCATAGACCTTCTGCTGTTCCTCGCCCGAGACATCAACATCATAGTCGTGGTTGCCGAAAATGTGCATCCACGGGATCTTTCTCTTCTCCAGCGGTGCGGTGAAGATATCCATGTATTTGATGAATTCATCGTAGGGCTTGAGCTTTCTGCCGTCGACGTTGTCGCCGCCGAGGATGACGAGATCGGGCTTTGCCGCCTCGACGATGGCATCAAAACCCGCGAGGGTTCTGGGATCGTATTCGAGCTTGTCCTGAAGATCCGAGACCATAAGGATGCGGAACGAGCCGTCCTCGCGGAAACGGAGAGTGTGCTTTGTCTTTGGAATCATTTTGATTGCCTCTTTTCTGAATTAGTGAAATAATTATACTGCAAAATTCTGAAAAAGTCAATATAAAATCAAAGCAGACCGTCAAAAAGCTTGATATTAGCCGCCTCGGGCTTGAGCTCGCCAGCCTCGCACTTCTTAATGATCTCAACGATCTTGTCGTTGATGGGGGTCTTTACGCCGCATTTGCGTCCCCATTCGCAGACGATGCCGTTGATGGCGTCGATCTCGCAGGGTTTGCCCTTCTTGAGGTCCTGAAGCATCGAGGGCTCGATGTTGCGGTGCTTTTTCATTGCGATCGGAATGAGGAAGGTCGCAAACGCGCGCTTGAGTGCGTTCTTATAGTAGAAGAGAGCCGTGATATTCTTGCCCTGAACGGGAGCAAACTCCGCGCCCGCCGCGTGGCCGACGTCGATGCACTCCTTCATACAACGGACTGCGACCTTCGCAGCCGCCTTGTTCTCGGAAACGTCGCCGAAAACTCCGCCGACAACTGTGCCGAGTCCCGAGAAGGTGGCGTTGATGAGCAGCTTCGACCAGCGCGCGCCGATGAGGTTTTCTTCCTCATATACGGGGCACATCAGCTCAAGCAGATCCTTGACCTTCTTGAACTGCTCGTCCGAAATGCCCTCCATTTTGCCCATGTGGAAGGAAAGCGACGCGGGATCGCTTGTCAGCGTGCAGACACCGGGGGAGGAAAGCGTTGCGCCCCACTCGACAACGCAACCGACGGTGCGGTTCGAGCCGACGATCTCGGCAATACCCGGCTCGGGCAAGCCGTTCTGCAGGGTCACGATGACACCGTCATCGGCAAGGAAGTCCTTTAGTGAGGTTACGACCTCCTTGTTGAAAAGCTGCTTGGTCATAAGAAGAATAACGTCGTATTTCCCGCTCATCTCCTCGGGGGTGTAAGCGGTTACGGGAACCGTCATCTTGACCGTGCCCGTTATGCGCGCGCCCTTTTCGCGAAGAGCGGCAACGTGCGCACGGTTGCGGTTGATAAGGTCGATCTGACCGCCGTTTTTGGTAATGTAAGCGCCAAGCACCGTACCAAGCGAGCCCGCGCCGTAAATTGCATTTCTGCCCATTTTTTATACCTCACAAAAATATTTTTTCATTATATATCTATTCAAAATGCTTTGAAATACATTGAAAACGCAAGGATGCAAAGTGCGGGATAATATGTTCCCATACAAGCATTAGCTGTCCATTTCCACTTCCGCACGAACCAATCGAGAACGAGCATCAAATCCGAGAAGAAGAAAAGAAAGCTTCCCGTCGCGATCAGAATATTGACTCCACTCGGTTCAAAGCTCAGATTGGAAAGCGCCTTTCCAAGCATCAGAGAAATTATAAAGGCATAAGCAACGCATATCCATCTGAAGCCTTCCGAGCTGTACTTTATGCAGGGCGCAAAGATCAGAAACGAGGCGGATGCGACAAAGATCGCGGCACTTATCCAAACCTCGCGCAGGCTGAACCCCTGCAAAAAGTAATAGGCGATAATGAAGCAAACGTGCCCCAAGGCAAAAAGTCCCGCACCGAGTGGAAAGCTTTTGCCGATGAAAACGTCCCCGAGCATAGCAAGCACAAGGGCAGTTGCCATCATAACGTAGAATTGCATATTCTCTTGCTTCAAAGCTATTGCAAACCCGAGATTTATGACCCCGAGCAGCGCAAATGCTGAACTGCATACGCATTTCAGCTTAAAAACAAACCGATTTTTCTGATAAAAATAATTCAGTATCAGAATAGCGGAAACTATCAGAAGATTCAAAGCCGGAGCAATATTGCCTGCATTCATATCTATACCTCAAAGCCGATAAGCATTCCGCCGCGCTCGGCATAAAAGCTGCAAAGACCGCGGCATTCCGTTATTACGACCTTCGCGAAAGGAAACTCGGCTTTGATATTTTTTGCAAGAGCTTTTGCGGCGCATCCGTTCAGGCAATGCGAGATACGGACGACTCCGCCATAGTATCCGAATTCCTTCATATAGCCAAACACAGCCTCGAGCGCCTTTGCCGATCCGCGGCACTTGGAAAGCATCTCAAGTGTACCCTCGTCACTCGCTCTGCCCACCGCGCGGATCCCGAGAACGCCCGCTGCAGTTGCCGCAAGCTTGCCGACCCTGCCGTTATTGGCAAGATTTTTCATAGATTCAAGCACGAAAAGCAGCTCGGTCTTGTAATTCCTGATCTCAGCCGCAACAGTATCAAAATCCTTGCCCTCGACGATCATATCGCGGATCTTTTTCGCCATCAGCGCAATTTCGGGTCCCGCCGTCAGCGTGTCGATGACCTCAACACGGCGGCCGGGGTGATCCTCCTCGTATATTTGTTTTGCAAGGCAGGCGGAGTTATGTGCCCCCGAAAGGTTGCTTGTAAGCGTCAGGCAAAAGATCTCCTCGGCGTCGCCAAATGCCTCGAGCCAATCGGTCACGTTCGGGCAAGAGGTTCTGGACGTGCCTTTATAATGATACATCTCCTCCGCAAATGCGCGAACGTCAAGCTCAGAGTTGTCGGTATATTCCTTCTCATCGGTAATGATCTTAAGCGGCGCGCAGGCAAAGGGGACGTGCTTGAGCGCGACAAGATCGGATGAGGAATCTGTAACTATCTTAATCATTTTCTCCCGCCTCCTGCTCTCTGTATTCTGAACAGATCTTGAGCAGATTTTGGCTCACCACGGAAAGCGAGCGGTACATTATCTTTCTGTCCTCATCGGAAAGCCCAATGCTTGCCTCTTCGAGGAAATTATCGATCTTTTCCGAAAGATGGCTGCCGACTGTACTGCCCTTTTCGGTCAGCTTGAGTGTGCTGAGATATCGCTTTGCCGTTGCAGATTCGCAAACGAGGTAGCCGTTCGTTTCGAGATACTTGATCGAGCGAGATATATTCGCCTTGTCCTCGCCGCAGATCTCGCAAAGATCGCGCGCGGTCAGGGAGTTTTCTTTGTAAAGATAATAAAGGCAGGAAACGTGCGAGCTTTTGAGGTGGAATTCCGCCATTTCCTCGCTTTTGATTTTTTGGATTGCTCTGTTGATCCTTGAGATCAGCAAGGTGAAGGTTTCGAATCGGTTTTGCATATAGTTCTCCTTGTTGTGATTACAACATTTATATTATATCATATGCTTGTTGTAATGTCAACAAGTTCCCCGAAACTTCAACAAAATGTTATATTCGACACCCGCAACTGCGCGGCGAGCTTCTTTTTGTTGACTTTTGGAGAAATTTGATATATAATATTCTTATATCGCATAAAGGAGTTATCCGACAATGAAGCAATATGCCAATCTTCACCTCCATTCCACCCACTCTGACGGTGTTTACACGCCCGCCGAGCTTGTCCGCATTGCAAAGGACGAGGGCTACCGCGCGCTTTCGCTGACCGACCACGACACGACCACGGGAAACGCCGATATGCGCCGCGAATGTGAAGCGGCGGGGCTCGATTTCATCTTCGGCTGCGAATTTTCTTCCCCTTGGCGTGAAAGAAGGATAAATTTCCACATCGTGGGATTTGATTTTGACCCCGAATATCCCGAAATGAAGGAATATCTGGCGCAGAGAAGCTTTTGCGAAGCTGAACAGACGCGGATCCTTTTCGAGCGCGGTCTTTCCGAGGGCCTGATCCACGGCATCGCGTGGGAGGAAGTTCTGGAATACAACAAGGGCGTGACGTGGCTTTGCAACAATCACGTTTTCGAAACGATGAAGGCGAAAGGGCTCGTGACCGACCTTGATTATATGAATTTCTTCCACACCGTTTACGGCAAACGCCGCGGCGAGGTAAAGCCGCCTTACGAATTCAAACCGATCGACAAGATGCTCCGCCTCATCCGCGATGCGGGCGGTTTTGCCGTCGTCGCGCACCCGCACCGCCAGCTCCACGCGATACCAGAGCTTATAGAAATGGGACTTTCGGGGCTTGAGGTATGGCACCATTTGCTGACCCCCGAGGAGAGGCTTGAGGCGCTGAAGATCGCGAAGGAGCACAAGCTATTTATCTCGGGCGGCAGCGACCACGACGGTCTCTGCGGCGGCTATTATTCGAGCTTCGAGAATCCCGAAGAAAGCCAGTTCTACGTCCCCGAATGCTCCTGCGGCACAGGGGAGATCTTCTTCCGCGAGATCAAAACGAGAACGCTTGATCCCGAACGAGATGCCGTGATCGAGGAATGCATCAGTATTGAAAAAAGCAATCGGTAAACAAAAATCCTGTCCGAATCGGGCAGGATTTTTATCTTAACATCATCGCCCACGCTATCGAATAGTAGCAAACGAGCGCACAGAGGTCGCTGACTGTTGTGATCAGCGGGCCCGAGGCGACGGCGGGGTCGGCTCCGAGGCGGCAGAGGATGATGGGGATCGCACTTCCCGTCAAGCCCGAGACCGTCATTGAAACTGTGCTTGACACACCTATACAAAAGGCGGCGGAGGCGGAAAAATCCGAATCGTATTTCAAGATCGGACAGAGATAGACCCATATCGCGAAAAACGAAAGCGCGCCGATGACGAGCCCCGCGAGAAAGGCTATCCTCATCTCCGATAGTATCATCCTCGGCAGAGTTTTCTCCCCGCGGACAAGCCCGCGGAGGGTGACGGCAAGCGACTGCGTCCCCGCGTTGCCCGCCATTCCGAGAAGGAGCGGTTGGAACGCCACCAGCAACGGCAATTCGCCGACAACGCCCTCGAAAAACCGCGAAACTCCCGAAACCGCAAGCCCGAGGAACAACAGCGAAATAAGCCACGGCAAACGTTTCGCTGCCTTTCGAACCGTACCTCCCAATCGAACGCCCCTCCTTTTTTGTATTATTATGCCGCTTTTTTCTCAATTCTATTGACAAAGGCGAAAAATAAAGCTATAATTGAATCATAAAATCTTCCCAATAAGGAGAAAGACAATGAAACCTATTCTTTATAATTACGACATTTACCCGAAGGTATTTCTCGGCAACCGCGAGCAGAAGATCACCATTCAGCCGCTCGGTTTGCACGCCGAATTCGTTCAGGATCATATCTACACGCTCCGAATCTTCAAGGTCGATCAGTCGAATCCCTCGGTCTATCCCGAGAGAAGCGGCAGAAGTGAACTGACGGTCGAGCCGGATTGCGACGGATGTCTGCGTTTTTCCGCCTTCTTTGAGGGCGAGGGCGAGCACTTCATCAACGTCTACGAAGACCCCGCGGCGAAGCCTAAATTCACTCTTTCCGTCTACAGCCTCGCCGAGGATATGGCGGGCAGACTTCCCTTCCGCGGCGACCTGCACATGCACACCTGCCGCTCGGACGGCAAGGAAGGTCCCACAACGGTTGCCGCTAACTACCGCGCGAAGGGATATGACTTCACCGTCATTTCCGACCACCACCGCTACTATCCCTCGCTTGAAGCCATCGAGGCTTACGGCGACCTCACCGACCTCGCCATCATTCAGGGCGAAGAGGTACATCTGCCCCTCAACAACGTTCATTACGTCAATTTCGGCGGCACTTTCAGCATAAACGCCCTCGTCACACCCTCGAAAAACGAAGAAAAGGCTGGTCAGGCACTCAAATACCGCTCCTCGGACGGCAACGCGCCCGATCCGATACCCGTTGAGGAATGGAAGGAAATGATCCGCGAGCGCGCAAAGAGCGTTCCGCGTGAGCACGAAGCCGAGCGCCTGAGCTACGCCGTCCTCGAATGGACACACGAGCAGGTGCAGGCGGCGGGCGGTCTCGGCATCTTCCCGCACCCCTATTGGCTCTGCCAGATGATGCAGCTCCCCGAGGATTACACCGAATTCGTCTACAAAAATCAGCCCTTCGACGCCTTTGAAGTCCTCGGCGGTGAGAATTTCTTCTCGCACAACGGCTTCCAGACGGCACTTTACTACAAGATGCGCGCCGAGGGATACGACGTTCCCGTTGTCGGCAGCACCGACAGCCACGGCTCGACCGAGCACAACCGCAACGGCGACATCTGCTCGACGATCGTTTTCGCCAAGGCCAACGAGCGAGTCGCCCTCATCGACGCGATCAAGGAAAAATACTCACTCGCCGTCGACACCATCAGCAAGGAATACCGCCTCGTCGGCGACTTCCGACTGATCAAATACGGCTCGTTCCTGATGGAAAACTACTTCCCCCTCCACGACCTTGCGTGCGAGGCCGAGGGCTACTACATGAACCGCTACCTCGCCGGCGACGGACGTGCCCGCACCATCCTTGAGGCAATGAAGGGACAAGTGGGCGAGATGATGGAGAAATATTTCAAGGTATAAATGTATGGAAGCTGTTCTTGAACTGATCCTATCAATTCTTTTTCTACCATTCCAAGACAGCTACGACTCTTTGTTTATTAATATCAAAAGGATTCCAAATAAGTACGTTCAAATAGTTTTAAGAGTATCGCTGATCACCATCTCCCTCGCGGTATTAGTCGCAATATATTGCGCGTGCAGTTATGTTTTTCGGGGATATTGGTTTTAAGTATAAAATCATAGAGGCAACACGAACACTTAAATGAAGTCGCGCGGGCTCCTTCCACCACTTCCGTGGTCCCCCTTCCTCCCGGAGGAAGGCTGATTGGTCAGCGCAAACTCCTTCGGATCTTCAGCGAATATCGTTTCGAAATCATCTACAAAAGTCAAGTAGGAATATTTTATTAAAATCAATTTGCACTCGTAATGCAGTTTGTGCAAACATTTTCAATAAAATATTCCTATTTGCAAAAACATAATTATACCATTAAAGAAAATCCGCTGCACAAACGGAAGTATTGGCACGAATATTCAGCCTTCCTCCGGGAGGAAGGGGGACCACGGAAGTGGTGGAAGGAGCCCGCGCGACTTCAGGTTTGTGCTCTTAATATCCAGAACACATTAAAGGAGATTTTTCAATGTCGCTTGATTACAACAAAAAGAACATCATCCTTGCCAAAAATCTGCGTAAAAATGCGACGACGCAGGAGAATCACCTATGGTATGATTTTTTATCAAAATACGAAATAAGATTTCAACGCCAAAAAGCTATTGATAACTTTATCGCAGATTTTTACTGTCATAAAGCAAAGCTTGTAATAGAGATCGACGGTTCGCAACACCGCACAGAGAAGGGCAAGGAAAAAGACGAATTTCGAACGAGTGTATTGGAGGAATATGGGCTTAAAGTTATCAGATTTACAAACCGACAGATCGACGATTACTTTGATGCGGCATGTAAGTATATCGATTCGGTTGTGAAGCAATCGCTTCAAGAAAATAATTAAGATTATTCTTGTAAAATAACTGACAGAATAACCGATGAAGAATATCTGAATATGGTGCGAAATGCGTAAGAAGAACCCCGACGGAGTACAAATATCTGTCGGGGTGATTTTTCAGTTTAGAGTTTAGAGTTATGATGCCCTGCGGGCAGTTATGAACTTGCTATGCAAGCGTTAGCTTTGCCGAAAGCAAAGCATAACTCTAAACTCATAGCTCTTTTTTATTCAGCCGTAAAATTCTCCTTACCAACTCCGCAGAGCGGGGAACGCCGATCGTCGTGATTTTTACCTTTCCCCTATAGGGAGATACCCTATCTCTTTCTTGACGTTCGTATATGCAGGTCGGATGATCTTGCCCGCGTTCTGTATCTCCTCGAGGCGGTGCGCGCTCCAGCCCGCTATCCTTGAAACGGCAAAGATCGGGGTAAACAGCTCCTCGGGCAGGCCGAGCATTCTGTATACCATTCCCGAATAAAAGTCCACGTTCGCGCTGACACCCTTATACATCCGTCGCTTTTCGGCTATGATCTCCGGAGCGAGGCGGGCAACTGTCTCGTAAAGAGCGAAATCCTCCTCCAGCCCCTTCTCAGCCGAGAGCTTTTGCGCATATTTATGAAGTATCTCGGCTCTCGGGTCGGAAAGTGAATATACCGCATGTCCCATGCCGTAGATCAGACCCGAGCGGTCGAATGCCTGTTTGTCAAGAAGCTTTACAAGATGATCCTTCAGCGCGCCCTCGTCACGGTAATCGACGTTTGCCTTGATATCGTCAAACATCTGAACGACCTTGATATTCGCGCCTCCGTGGCGGGGGCCCTTGAGCGAGCCAAGAGCCGCAGATATCGCTGAATAGGTATCCGTACCCGAAGAAGTCACAACATGCGTTGTAAAGGTCGAATTGTTTCCTCCGCCGTGCTCGGCGTGCAAAACGAGTGCAAGATCAAGAAGCTTGGCTTCAAGCGGAGTGTATTCACCGTCCTCACGGAGGATATAGAGCAGGTTTTCTGCAGTTGAAAGCTCCTTTTTCGGATAGTGGATAAAGAGACTGCTTCCGTTATGGTAGTGCATAAAGGAATGATACCCATAGACAGCAAGCAACGGAAATTCGGCTATGAGCTGTAAACACTGCCTGAGCACGTTGGGCGTTGAAATATCATCGGGTCTTTCATCATAGGCATAAAGTGCCAACACGCCGCGCGAAAGCATATTCATCATATCCTTGCCGGGAGCCTTAAGGATCATATCGGATACGAAGAATTTCGGCAGATCACGGTATGCGGAAAGCTGTGCATTAAAATCCGCAAGCTCCTTGCGGTTTGGTAGCTTTGATGTCAGAAGCAAAAATACCGTCTCCTCAAATCCCATGCGGCCCTCATCAAGGAATCCGGATACAATGTCCTTGAGATCGATGCCTCGGTAATAAAGTTCTCCGCGGCAGGGGATCTCATTTCCGTCTGCATCCTTCTCCTTCGCTTTGATACGGGAGATCTCGGTAAGCCCGGCAACAACACCGTTGCCGTTTATATCACGCAGTCCTCGCTTAACGTCATAAGTTCCGTACATTTCGGGCTTGATCCCGTTATTCCTGTCGGAAAGATCTGCCAGATCCTTGATATAATCTGTTATTACAGAATAATTTTTCATTTATTCCACCTTTATCATCCTATATCCAATACCGATATGTGTTTGTATGAACTGTGTCGACCCCTCGGCTCTCTCAAGCTTTTTCCGAAGAGTAGCCATAAATACGCGCAATGATGCGACATCCTTCTCCCAAGTGCTCCCCCATACCTTTTGCGTAATATAAGTATGTGTCAGTACCTTGCCGATATTCTTCGACAAAAGGCACAAGAGCTTATATTCTATCGGTGTTAGATGCATCTCCTCTCCGCGTATGTAAGCACAACCGGCGGCATAATCGATCTTAAGCTCACCATTCACAAAAATTGTTCCCGAGGATTGATTTCCGCTCGAATTCAGTCTTCTTTGGCTTACCCTGATCCTCGCAAGCAGCTCTTCTACCGAAAACGGCTTTGTAAGATAATCATCGGCGCCCGCATCAAGAGCATCGATCTTATCCCTGTCCTCACTTCGTGCGCTGATAACAATTATCGGCATTTCCGACCAGCCTCTGACTTTACCGATGACCTCCATACCGTCAATATCGTAAAGACCGAGATCAAGCAGAAGTATATCGGGATTATGTGTCGATGCCTCAAGAAGCGCATCATTGCCGTTATGTGCTGTGATATATCTGTAACCGTGGGCTTTAAGCGTTGTTGTTATCAGATTTCTGACGGGAGGATCATCCTCAACGACAAGTATGAGCGGTTTATTCATTGATCTCTATCTCCTTTGTCTGTAAAGTAAAGCAGAAAGACGCGCCTCTCGGATAATTATCTTCGACCCATATTCTTCCGCCGTGCGCCTCTACTATGGAACGGCATAGCGCAAGTCCGAGTCCGAGGCTTCGTCTGCTGTCCGATCTGTTGTTATCACCTACATAAAACAGATCAAAAATTTGTTCCTTCATTTTATCGGGTATACCATATCCGTTGTCGCTGACAGATACGAGAACTTTACCGTTATCTTGCTTTGCGGATATTTCTATGGTTGAGCCGCAGTCGGTATATTTGATCGCATTGTCCACAAGATTGACGATCACCTGAACAATCAGCCTTGCATCCATATTGGCAAGCATCAACTCATTTTCAAGCGAAACCTTTATTCTATGCTCGGTTTTTCTTTTATTGACGTGCTTCAGGGCTTCATCTATAACATCGGACATGAGTTCCGCTGTTTTGTTGATCTTCGCTCTTCCCTCACCCATACGGGTAATTGACAGAAGATTCTCAACAAGTGAGATCAGCCAGACCGAATCATCGAAAATATCCGAATATATCTGTCTTCTTGTTGCTTCATCAAAAAAGCTGTCATTTGACAAAAGATTACCGGCATTTCCGGAGATCGACGTCAAAGGCGTGCGCAGATCATGCGATATTGCACGCAAAAGATCGGCGCGCAAACGCTCGTTTTCTGCCCGTACCGCCGCCTCCTCCTTTTCACGGATATTTTTCTCGTTTTCAAGCGCGAGGGCGCATTCTCCGATAATGGACACCATTATACTCTGCTCAAACGGGTCAGCTTTTTTTCCGGGAACAACACCGATAACGCCGTAGACCTCATCTTTTATTCCAATGGGGAAATACATGCACTCCGCACTGTAGAGCGATCCCGGCGCACCCGTTTGAATATTATTTTCATAAGCTCTGAAAGCGGCAGCCCTTTCGTCATCATTAATATATTCCTCAATACGCTCATCCTCGTCTCCGAAGATCAGAGCTTCTCCGAAAGTGCCGTTCCACGTCGGGTAAAGAATGACCCCTCGGGAAGTAAGTTTCCTCACCTGCTTTGATGCGACAACAAGTATCTCGTCGGCATTCTTTGACTTTGCAAGCATTTGATCGGTATCAAGCAATATCTGCGTTCTGTACGCTACCTGTGCTGAAAGCTTTGCCTGCTTTTTCATTCGTGCGGCTATGCTTCCGGTTATAAGCGATGCCATGAGCATAACAATGAATGTAAGCGGATAACCCTTGTCATAAGCAAGAAAAGTAAATTTCGGCTGTGTAAAAAAGAAGTTGAAGAGCAATACACCCGCTGCGGAAGTCAGCGCCCAGCAGATCTTGCTGTCGATCAACACAGACGTCACAAGAACAGCCAGAATATATATTGTTACAACGTTATCCTCGGTAAATCCCAGATAATGAAATCCGAATCCTATTGCCGATGCCGCACCAAGTATCAAAGCACTGATCGCAAGCTCTTTTATCAAGCTAATCAGGCTCTTTCGGCTGAAAATATGCTTCTTCCTTCGCTTTCCTTCGATACTGCTGTCCGGAATAATATGTATATCCAACTCGGGCGCAAGCCGAATGATCTTTTCGGTCAAAGACTGCTTTTTTATCAATCTTCCGAGAGATACCGTGCTCCTGCCCAAAACCACCTTGGTCACCCCCGATATCCTTGCAAACTCTGTAATTTGCAAGGCGATATCGTCTCCGCAGACCGTTGTCACAACTGCCCCGCATTCCTTGGCGTATTCGATATTTTCCGCAAGCCTCCGCTTATCCGCTTCGACCATCAGCTCTTCTTCCGGCGTTTCAACATACAGCGCAGTAAATTCCGCTCTGAAAGCCTTTGCCATCATAGCAGCCGTTCCTATGATCTTTGCGTTAGACGGCGACGACGACAGGCAAACGAGTATATGATCGTGTATATTATCCTTCGTTATCTTCCTGTACCTCATCTGTCTCCTCTTCTTTCTGTGCTTCTCGATTTTCCTCAATAAAACGGTCTATTTTTGCCATAAACAGGTATCCCATTACGATAATGGCGATCGAAGCACAAATCAATAAAATATATCCGAACGCCTTAAGCATCCAACATCCCTCCCTTTTCAATTAATATTATACATTAAGAGCTTTTAAGGGTATATTAGAATTAAAGCGCCCGGTATTAAGATAGTATTAAGAAAAGCGACAGCTCCGTTCGCATAACGGTGGAGCTGTCGCTTATGATCACTCTTCCTTCTTGAAATTCTCCTTACCAACTCCGCAGAGCGGGCAGGACCAATCCTCGGGCAGGTCTTCGAACTTTGTGCCGGGGGCGATGCCGTTATCGGGGTCGCCGGCGGACTCGTCGTATTCGTAGCCGCAGATCTCACATACGTATTTCACGCTGTTCTCTTCCTTTTCTTCATTATTGCAACCGCCCGCGAGCTCGAGAGCGAGGTTTTTGATCTCCTCGCGGTTCGCATCGGTCATCGCTGAACGGATCGTGACGGCGGTGTCGGTGAAGGTAATATCCTTGCACTCCGCAAGCATCGCCTTCATCTTCTTTGCCGCCAGGGGCGCCCAGCTTCCGTTTTCTATTATACCCACAGTTCTCTTTTGATATCCGTGCTCAACGAGGGCGTGGATAAATGTATTCATATATGGGAAGATGTCGCCCTGATAGGTGGTTGTCGCCAAAACGAGCTTGCCGTAGCGGAAGGCATCCTCGAGAGCCTCGGACATATCGTCGCGCGCGAGGTCGCTGACTGCAACCTTGGGGCAACCGAGCTTTTCGAGCTCCTCGGCAAGCAGGAGAGCCGCCTTTTTGGTGTTGCCGTAAACGCTGGTGTACGCGATAGCCACGCCCTCGCTCTCGACGCCGTAGCTCGACCAGGTGTTGTAAAGATCAAGGTAGTAGCCGAGGTTTTCGGTCAGAATGGGGCCGTGGAGGGGGCAGATCTTGGTAATTTCAAGTCCCGAAGCCTTCGCCAGCAGCTTTTGCACCTGCGCGCCGTACTTGCCGACGATGCCGAAATAGTATCTTCTCGCCTCGCAAGCCCAGTCCTCATCGGCGTCAAGTGCGCCGAATTTGCCGAATCCGTCAGCCGAGAAAAGTACCTTCTCGCTCGATTCGTAGGTCATCATGACTTCGGGCCAATGGATCATTGCCGCGGCGATGAAGTTTAGAGTATGCGCGCCGAGTTCGAGCTTATCGCCGTCCTTGATGACGATGCGGCGGTCGGCATAATCTCTGCCGAAGAACTGCTTCATCATAATGAAAGCGCGCTCGGAGGCAAGAATAGTTGCCGAGGGGAACTCGTCGGCAAAAAGATTTATGTTCGAAGAATGGTCGGGCTCCATGTGCTGAACAATGAGGTAATCGGGAGTTCTTCCGTCGAGCGCGGACTTGAGATTTGCCATCCACTCACCGCCAAAACGCGCGTCGACCGTGTCAAAGACCGCGATCTTTTCGTCAACAATAACGTAAGAATTGTAAGCCATGCCGTTCGGCACGTCATACTGACCCTCGAAAAGGTCGATCTCTCTATCGTTTACACCAATGTATTTTATCATTTATATACTCCGTTTTTTATTTTATTATACAATAAAAAAAGACCCTTGTCAAGGGAAAAATGTTGTAAAAAACAAATGACCCTTGACTGCGGTTTCTTTACACCTGCCAGCCAAGGGTCATTTGTGATCGATCTTGGTATCTAACATCATTTGATTATCCTCTCTTTCTTTATCTACCTTTTCCTCACATCACACATTCAAAAGCATCAATTTCTTTTTTCTCTAAGGAGAATACCCGTATGCTTTTTTGCGCATCTTTGATTCGGATAAAGGCGAAGGTTTTTCCTATGACCCATATTTTTCAAAGTTTCTGCTTGAACCTTATTTATATTAATTGACCTTCACTCCGTGTCCTTTACACGCGGGCTTGATCTTTGTTTAAGCCTCCCGGCTCTGCGTCTTTTCGACCTGTGATCCGTCGCCACAGCATCGAGTTATTCAAGCGGATTCTTTGTGAGTCTGTACTTTAGTTGTACATTGGCCCGTACCTTCCTTTCTTGTTGTCTATATTATAGCACATCTTTTTTCGCTTTGCAATATGCAGATTTCACAAAGTATACAATTATTTTTTGTGCAACACGCAGAAATTGGGCACAATGATGAATTTGTTGTTGACATCTTGCAAATACTGTGATATAATGGTAAATGGTGTGGTGTCAAAAAATGCATAATGCAAAAGGCATAATGCAAAATTGAGGAATATTTCCTCGCTTTGCTCGGAAATAATAAATAATAATACTTTGGTGTTGATAATTCAATGCCTAAAATTGAAAACTCGGATGTTTTGAAGATTTTGGCTTCAAAACATCCGAGTTTTTTGTTTTAGATATAAATTTTCGCTTCAGCGAAAATTTTCCTTAATTTTGCATTCTGCATTTTGCATTTTGCATTTTGATCAATAATCAACTATCGCCCCGTGTGCTCGGAGATTTTCGCGGAGGAGGTCTGTGTCGATATCGCCGACGGGGCAGTTTTTGTCAAGCGCGATGGCGCAAGCCTGACCTGCCGCCTGACCCATTGCCATACAAGCGGGAATTACTCTGAACGCGCCCGCCGCTTGCGACTCCGCCGAGATCGGTCTGCCCGCAACGAGGAGATTGGAGCATCCCTCGGGAACGAGAGAGCGGTAAGGGATCGTGTATTTCGGTGCAACCTTGCCGTGGAATCCGCCCGAGATCTGACCGTCGCGGCTGTGAACGTCCATTCCGTAGCCGAAAACAACCACGGTATCGTCGAAGAAAACGCCCTCGGAAATGTCGTTTACGGTGAGGCGGTACTTGCCGACGATGTGGCGCGACTCGCGGATGCCGAGAACGGGAGCGACCTGCGTGATCTTGCAGTGCTCAAAGCCCTCGGTCTCAAGCAGATCGCGGTAGGAATCAAGGACCTGCTCGCGCGCCTCGATGTGAGCATCCGTCATACTGCGCGCGCTGTTGGCATTGACGCCGTAGACACGATAATGATTGACCTTATATGTACCCGGGATCGGCTTTCGATAGCATTTTGTGGGAAGAGTGGGGCGCTTGCCTCTGCCGAGGAAGGCTTCGTCATCTGCATCGTCGACCTCAAAGAAGAGCGTGCCGGGCTGAGGGAGCATACCGTCCTCCGAGCCCCACCAGGTCTCAACGCCCGATTTTTCGGCAACGTCTGCGTTACCCGTGCAGTCGATATAAAGCTTCGCCTTGAGCGCAACAAGTCCCTCGGGCGCGGCAAGAACGATCGAGTCGATCGCGCCGTCCTTGAGCACGCTGTCAACGTATTTTGTATAAAGGAAGATCTCAACACCCGCCTCGATGCACATTCTGTCAAGAACGAGCTGGAGCGCATAGGAATCGAAGGGGGTGACGCGGCGGTGGTACTTTTTGAGGAATGAGGTGTAAAGGCTGGGCGCATCGGTATCATCGGGCGAGATCGCTCCACCGATAGCAATGGTGCGCTCAACGATCTCGTCAAAAAGTCCGCGAACGACTCGCTCGTCGCCCTTGCTGTCATAGCAGGTCATAAAGGGACCGACAAGTGCCGCCGTCGCCATACCGCCGAGCATACCCGTGGTCTCACCGACGACGGTCTTTTTGCCCTCGCGAGCGGCTTCGATAGCGGCGCAAACTCCCGCAGGTCCGCCGCCGATAACGCAAACCTCGTATTCGCCGAGGTAGGAAATATTGCTTGAATATGTGAGCTTGTCCATTATCTTTATCCCTCGATCATTTCGATCCTGTAAAGCGTAAACGCGTTCTTTTCAAGCGAGAAAATATGCTTGAACACGCCGTCCTCACCGACTTTGCGGAGTGCTTCGGCGGTCTGATCTATCGCTTTGCCCGTGCAAGTTTTGCCCGTGACCACGTTGTTGTGGTTCGAGTCGCAAAGGTGTCCCTTGATGGAGTAGTCGCCCGAAGGCATACCCTCGATCTCAAGCTCACCGATAATGGTCTCGCCCGAGGTGTTGACGACGATCACGGATATTCCACCCTCGTCCTCGACCGCGACGGTGCAATATTCCGCGTCGCGCGACAGAGCCTCGCTGACCGATGCCGAAAGGCGCTCGCCGCGAAGGTCGTGGAGCATTTTGATCGCAACACCGTTCGGTGTCATTGCGTAGCTGCCGTCCTCGCAGAGCAAGAACTGCGTAAAGGAGATCTGCAGCTTCGGGTTGTGGAAGGTGCACCACGGGAAGGGGCAGAGCTCGGGTTCTTCCTCGCAACCGAAGGCAAGAAGATAGGTGATGTTGCCCGCGGCGTTGTAAAGCGAGTCGCCGTCGATGCCCGTTGTGCGCGCCTTGCCGAGTTCGTTGAGGAAGACCTTGCGCTTCGGCAGACCGAAGTCCGCGAGCATTTCGTTGTGGAGTTTCAAAAGATGCTTCAGCTTATCCACTCCCGAAAGCTTTGCGACCTCGTACTTTTTCTTCGACACAAGATCCATCGTCGCGCCCGAATCATAGTGGTGGTAGGAATAGAACTGCATCTCCACGCCCTCTGCCTTGAGCTTTCCGACGATCTCGCGCATCATATCCCAGACCGCGATCGGATGCGCCGCGGCAAAGCCGCCGAGCTCGAGGGGGAGCTCATAGTTATGCTTTTCGTTGAGCCTCTTGACCGCGCGGTGCGCACAGAGGTAGATCTTGACGTATTCCTCGGCGTTCAGCAGTCCGAAGGAACGGATATCGACCTCGTTGCAGCACTCGATATAGCGGATATTCGGCGCAAGCTCCTTGCAATATTCGACAGACTTCTCGAATATAGTTTCATACTGATCGTATGTTATCACTCCGTCCGAGACCTCGCGCTCAAGGCGGCGGACGTTCAAGAGAAGCTCATCGGCTTCCTTTGCGTGCGAGGTGAGATATGCCTTGAAGCGCGTTCCCGACGGCGCGGGGACGATGTTTTTCCAATCGTAGGGATAATGAAGCTCCTCGGCAGGGTATCGCGCAACGCCGATGTCATAGTCGGGATAGAACTCTCCCGTTCTGTAATCCCAATACTCATCGAGCGTGATCCACACGCGCATAACCTCCGCGCGACCGATCTGCCCCGCCATGTAAGCAGGGAAATCCTCGGGCGGCGAATAGCGCAGAGTGCTGTTCTGAAAACGAGTGGGATCAATATATTTTCCGAGTTTTTCGGAGCGGTTGACCTTTATTTTCATCGTTGAATCCTTTCGTATCTATAAGTACATATTGATTTTGCTTGCGGTAAAGTGTAGTCGCGCGGGCTCCTTCCACCACTTCCGTGGTCCCCCTCCCTCCCGGAGGGAGGCTTATTGATCGCTGCAATCTTCATTGTTTGTGCAGCGAATTATGTTTACAACTATAATTTTGATTGTGTAAATAGGAATATTTTATTAAAAATATTCGCAGGAATCCCATTACTAACGCGTGATTATTTCAATAAAATATTCCAATTTGCTATACAAAATTACACATAAGTGCGATAATCGCTGAATAGCCGAAGAAGTATGCGCAAACCGCTCAGCCTCCCTCCGGGAGGGAGGGGGACCACGGAAGTGGTGGAAGGAGCCCGCGCGACTTCGGAATCTTGCAAATAATATCAAGAAAAACAGTTCATAATTAATAACTAAACATCATGTTTTCTGATTACCAAAAAACCGTTGCAGTCTTCCGCGTATTCTCCGCGTTTCAAATCTGCGAACTTTGCGACGGATTTATCAATTTCAAGCATTTCAGCCAACGAAATGACCCTTGCTTCGTCCTCGGTGTGGTTTCTGCCGCAGAGAAACTGCCAGCAGCCGTCTTCGTCGTGGGAAATATACAGCACCGGTTCCTTATCGTTCAGCACGTGGGAACAGGTAAAGCACATCGTATTCGGCGCATCGGGAAACGGGAATTTTCTTTCAAACAGCTTCATATCACTTAATTATCGGATAAAGCTGAACCGTATTTCCGCCGTCTACTACGAGTTCTGCACCCGTGGTGTTGCGGGCGCATTCGGCGAAATACCAGACGGCGTCGGCGATGTCCGAGCCGTCGGCGACGTCGCCGATGGGGGTGTAGCGCGAGGGGACGTCGCGGTAGAAATCGGGATTTTTCTCCCAGCGGTCGGTCCTGATCATACCCGGAAGCACGGCGTTGACGCGGATATTATACTTTCCGAGGTCGAGCGTCAGCGCGCGCATAAGTCCGAGCTGACCGCCCTTCGACGCGACATAAGCCACGCGGTCGGGGATGGCGCGGTAGGCGGTGTTCGAGTTGATAAACACGATATTTCCGCCGCCCTGTTCCTTCATTCTCGCCGCCGCGTGCTCGCACAGGCAATAATTCCAGACGACGTTGGTGTTGATGACCTTCATCAAGTCGGTCAGCGGATTTTCAAATATCTTCTGTCCGAGTCCCTGATCCGCGGCGTTGAGGACGAGGGTTTCAACGAAAATGCCCTTTTTGTCAAGGAAAGCAAACAATTCCTCGACGCCTTCCTCGTCAACGGTGCGCTCATCAAGGAGCGAATCAATGGCGCAGCCGATGATATTCACACGCGGGAACTTCGCGCGGTACTTCTTCTCTGCCTCGGCGACTTTTTCGGGGTCTCTGCCCGTGAAGACGATATTTTTGCCCTCGGAGGCGAATTTTTCAACTATTGCAACGCCCGTGTTGATCGTTGCGCCGGTGATAAGTACACTTTTCATAGCCCACCCCTTAAAAATAGAACGCTGTTTCGGGCGGACGAATGTCGGTCAGCGCGCCCGTGTAGTGGCGAAGGGTGTGCGGCTGATAGGGATGCTTGAGGCATTCTTCCTCGTTGATCTCAATTCCGAGTCCGGGCTTCGAGGGGATGGTGATATAGCCGTCTGAGTATTCGAGCGACTCATTTGTCACATCGGCACGCCAGGTTACGTCGCTATACATAATTTCGAGGATCGAGAAATTCGGGCAGCAAGCCGCGAGCTGGAGGGTTGCGGCATTTGCAACGGGACCCGAGGGGTTATGCGGCGCGAAGGGGATATAATATGTCTCCGCCATCGCCGCGATCTTTTTGAGCTCCATAATTCCGCCCGCGTGGCTGACGTCGGGCTGGATATAGTCGGCGGCGCGCATCTCGAAGAGGTCCTTGAAATCCTTCGTCGAATAAAGTCGCTCGCCCGCGGAGATCGCAACGGGGGATTTATCGCGGACTGCCTTGAGTGCCTCAAGGTTATCGGGCGGGGTGGGCTCCTCGAAGAAGAGGGGCTTGAATTCCTCGATCAGCTTTGCGATCTTGATACCCGTGGGCACGTTGAATCTGCCGTGACCCTCGATGAGCAGGTCGACCTTGTCGCCGACCGCCTCGCGGACTGCCGCAATGTTGCGCAGAGCGGTATCGAGATCCTTGTTTGAAATTTCAAGATAGCTCTTGCCGAAGGGGTCCCACTTCATTGCCGTGACGCCGCGTTTAACGGCGATCTTTGCCTTTTCGGCAAACTCCTCGGGAGTTTTTGCGCCCGAGAACCAGCCGTTGACGTAAATGCGGCACTTTTCATTGACCTTGCCGCCGAGGAGCTGATAAACCGGCACGCCGAGCGACTTGCCGAGGATGTCCCAAAGAGCCATCTCGACTGCCGAAAGCGCGCTCATAAGCACGGGGCCTCCGCGCCAATATGCATCGCGGTAGATGTCGTGGAAGTGCTTTTCGATCGTGCGCGGATCCTTGCCGACGAGGTATTCCTTGATGTGCTCGACCGCGCCGATGAGCGCCTTTTCCTTATATTCAAGCGTCGCCTCGCCCACGCCGTCGATTCCCTCGTCGGTGTAGACCTTGACGAACATCCAATTCGTGCGGAAGCAATCGACCGCAAAAGTTTTAACGTCAATAACCTTCATTTTTATACCTCGATCTCTTCCCAGATGGTGGGAATTACTTTATTTCTGCAGGGGAAATCCTTCGGGTCGAGCGAGTCGAACATTCCGAAATGGAGCGGAACGACCGTCATTGCGTGCGTTTTCTTGGCAAACCGCGCGGCGTCTGCCATGTTCATATTGTTTCCAACGCCGTTGATGGGCAGGAAGAGGACGTCGATATTGCGCCCTGTGTCGGGGAGACTATCGAAAATTCTGCTGTTATAGAGCGTGTCGCCCGTGACGTAATAGACCTTGTTTTCAACGGTATCCTCGATGACGACGCCGATCGCGTAAGGATCGCTGTGCGCGGCGCGGACGGCGGTGAAGATGAATCCCTCAAGCGAAACGCTTGTGTATTTATCAAATAGGATATAATTCTGACCGCAGAGGTCGCCCATTGCCTTCGCGCGGACGGAAGTAGGTCCGAGGACGGACATCGGTTTTCTCGATTTCTTGAAGAAAACGGGCGCGGTTTCGGGATCGTAGTGGTCGATATGATCGTGGGTGAAGATCATAATATCGGGATCGATATTGAAATAAGCTTCGTTGACGGGCGAGCGGCGATAATTCGCGGGCTGAACCTTTTCAACGTAATTCGACAAGTAGGGGTCGATCATGACGGAAACTCCGCCGCGCTCGAAGAGAAGTCCTGCTTGTCCGAGCCAGGTGATTTTCATATTATTTGTACTCCTTTGCCAAAAATGGTGTGAATGCAAAATGTAAAACGCAAAATGCAAAATGAAGGAAAATTTTCTCACTGCGTTCGAAAATAATTCAATTAAATACTTTTTGAGCTACGCACTTAATCAATTTTGCTGAAAATTCAGAAGATAATAAATATCTTCGTTAGTTTCGGTGGTGACTCTTAAATAGAGATTGTCATTGGCTGTGATAACCACAAAATCGCAGACAAGGTAGTTGATTTCCGGATGAGTACAACGCAATGTGCAATAATAGTCCCAGTCATTTGGTTTAGTATACAAAACATAAGGAATTTCTCCTACAATATCATCAAATGTCGTACCTGCCGAGAACTCATACGATATCTTATTTTTCGGAATATCGTTGCCGTATTCACCGTAAATCACATCTATGTCGGCAAATGCCGTTTCAAACACAGACGCAAGCTCAATACCCGAACGAATAAAACCAAAGCCTGAATTCTTGCTGACCTCTGCCTTTCCATCAGCGCAAATAATCAAAAAGTTTGCGGGAGTTTCGTTTGTTGCCATAACAGGGTCATATGACGTTGCGCCTATAGGAAAGAACGGTGTTCTTCCAACCATTTCGCATTGATCGCTTGAAGGCAGCGGATACCAATTACTGTAACTTGGTGGAATAAAACAGAAGTCATATACTTCACCTTCATATACCATTCCGGAAGTGCTGAATTCAATGATAGGAGAACACGACGACAAAAGGACCGTAAGGCATAATAAAACCCATAATGACAAATGCACTCTTTTTAGTTTTTGAACTATCATTGCGTTCCTCCTTTTATAAAAGTTATAGTTTATCAATCGAACGAGTAGATAATTAAATTATTAATATCATTAAATAACGAGTCTGTAGTACCTTGTTTCACTTAAAAATTGACATAATTCGAAGAGATGCTCCTGCACAAAAACAAGTGCGCCATTCTCTATGTGACAATTTTATAACGTTGCTTGTCTAATATGCAGTACAAACGGTGCTCTCCTCATTCACCGCTCCCCGCGGTCCCCTTTCCCCGCTGGGGAACGCTGATGGTTTTGCGATAACCGCTAACTATTCAGCGAAGATAATTTAGCAATGTAATTCTGCATATCAAATTGGAATATTTTATTGAAAAAATTTTGCAAAACTCTATTACGAGTGCGAAATAATTATAATAAAAATATTCCGATATGCCTAAACATAACTATAGCAAAATCCGATGTTCGCTGAAAATCGAAGGAATACGAATGCACCCTTATGCGTTCCCCAGCGGGGAAAGGGGACCGCGGGGAGCGGTGAATGAGGAGAGCGGAGTCTGTACTGTACGAACTACAAGCGTACCCTTAGTTATCACAATATTTCAATTACAAGCTTAAGACTTTTGAAATTGTATTGTTTTAGTCGAAACAAAGTAGTAGAGCACAGCTTACTTCATCAAAATCGCAAGAGGTGCGTCAAGCAGAGGAAGGTTCTTGAGCCTTACGATGTCCTCACCCGCGTCCTCGAGCATGTCTTCGCGGAGGGTGTAGAGGGTGCCGTTGCGGAGGTCGCAGAGCTTGATGTCCTCGGGCTTCTGACCGCAGAGGGCGAAGGAGATCGTTCCCTCGTAGGTGGTGGTCAGGACGGGAGTTGCGTTCCAATAAACGAGCGCGTGGCTGCCGTCGTCGAGCTCGAAGCCGTAGATCTTTGCCTGCTCGTCTTCCTCTGTCGCGTTGATGCGGCGCGAGGGGTTATATGCGCGGTAGTAGGGGATATTCGCGGGCTTGACGTTGCCCTTGAAGAGGGCTGCAAGGGTCTGAAGCGCGTAATAGGAAGGCTTCGGCTTATATTCGCCCGTTGCAACGCCGTCCTCGTCGAAATCTGCGCCGAGAACGCCGAAATAGCCGTAATCGAGATAGGTGGACTTGTCGCCGACGACGCCGTAAAGTGCCTCGATCATATCCATCGTTGAGAAATATGATGTAAATTCCACGCCCGAGTGCAGGTCGGTGACGAGGGTGCGCAGCAGGATCTTCATCTGCTTTTCGGGTGTCCACGCGAATCCCTTGACCGCGCCGTTGCCGTCGCTTCTCGACTGCGCGCCGCCCTCGCCCTGAATGAGCCCGATCTTCGGGTTATACATATCAACGAGCGAACGAAGCGCGCGGATGATGTCCTCGCGCTGCCAATCGGCGGCGGAATAGAGGTGGAAGGAGATGTAATCGATATAATCGCCGAGTCCCGCGCGGAGGGCGGTGTTCACGAAATAGGGAGCACGGGTGTGTGCGAGCGCAAAGCCGACGACCTTGGCATCGGGATCGACCGCCTTGATCGCCTTCGAGGTATCGATGGCGAACTGCGCGTACTCGCGGGCGTTCTGCGTCATATCGTAGTCGGCCTTCGTTTCCTCAAAATAATGCTTCCAGCCAAGCTCGGGCTCGTTCCAGATCTCCCAGAACTCGACTCTGCCCTTAAAATGCTCGGTGATGGCTCTGACATAGTTGACCCAACCCTGTCTTGCATCATCGCCCATCGGCGGGCACTTGACCGCGCCGAAGATCTTTGCGGCGAAATCGGTATAGAGCGGGTTGCCGTAGCAAAGGCAGATCCAAGGCTCCATTCCGCGCGAGCGGAGGTTATCGACGATCTTATCGAGCCACTCAAAATCATAAACTCCGCGCTCGCGCTCGGTCTTGAGCCAACCCGACTGGATCCTTACCTTCTTGACACCGATCGCGGCGACCTTATCATAAGCCTTTTCGGGATCAAAAACGTCGCGGTCGAGCTTTTCAAAGCCGATTCCTATCTTTGAATATTCGATCTCACTCGATGCGAGCTTCGGCAGTGTGCCGATCTTTTTAAGTCTTTCCATAATAACCTCCGAATTTTAAAAATACTATTTACTTTTTCTGCGGTATCTGATATAATATAAATATCGTTATTTTAATTATATCACGATATAACTGCTTTGAAAAGGCAAAATATACTCTTATTTTGTCACGATCTTACGGTATAGGAGAAAAAATATGCTTACTCCCGAAAAAGATATAAACTGCGGAATATTCGACAGTTCACTTTTGCGAAAAAGGCAAACAAAGAGCAACCCGAGGACGGTCGCAAGCTTTGAGCTTGAGATCTTTCTTGCCGACGGCGGGGTGAGCTTTATGAACGACGATCACAGAGACGTGCGGCGCGGAATGCTCCTTTGCGCCAAGCCCGGAGCTATCCGCCGAAGCGACTTTCCCGTGAAATGCGGATACATCCGAATAACCGAGGACAGCGCCCGCCGCGAGGGGCTTGCCGAACTGCTCTCGTCCCTTCCCTCCTATACTTATATTGAAGACCGCGCCGCGGCTGACGAGGTGATCGCGCTTTTCTCAAAGCTCGAGCGGCGGCTTTTCGGCGGAAACGAGGACGGATTGACCGCTCTTCGCGCAAATGCGTTATTCTTGGATATTTTGTACCGCCTGCACAAAATTTGCGGCGAGAAGACCGCCTCGGAGACCGCAAGCCCCGTCGGCGACCCGATTCACGCCGCGCGCGAATACATTATCGAGCATTTTTCGGAAAACTGCTCGCTTTCAAAGATCGCCTGCGAGGTCAATCTCTCGCCGAATTATCTGCACACGGCTTTCAAGGAAGCATTCGGCGAAACGCCTTACGAATACGTCACCAAAATGCGGATCGAAAAAGCCAAAAGACTGATCGCGGCGGGGCGTGAATCAATGCTGACTATCGCGCTCGAAACGGGTTTTTGCTCGCAATCGCATTTCAACAAGGTGTTCAAAAGCCAAACGGGTATGACCCCGAAAGAATTCCGCAACAGCATTGTTGACATATATTAAAAAATACCGATCCGCGGGTGCGGATCGGTATTTTTTAGTTACTTAAGATTCTTCAGAATATCGTTGATGTCAGAAAGCTTCTTGTTGAGGGTCTTTTCGTAAACCTTCTGCTGGGAGATATAGCTGCCCGCGGCGTTGCCATTGACGGCATTGCGGAAGATACTGTAGGACATCTTATCAAGCTGCATGGTGAAAAGTCTTGCAACGTCGATATCAACGCTATCGCGGATAATATCGAACATAAATGCGTCATCACTCTGGTCAGCGTAGCGGAGCTTCATCGACTCCTCGAAGAGTGCGGGAGTGATGTTGAGATAGCTCTGATATGCCATAAGCTCGAGGGTCGCTGCTGCTGCTTCGGCGTTGGGTGCTGCTGCAGAGAGCATATACATTGTGTAACCGAAGCCGAGACAGGTGCGGTATTCCTCCTGGTCGGTATCATACCTCGGAATGGGAAGAATGCCGAAGTTGAAGCCGGTGGAGGTAAGACTTCTTGTAATTATGTAGGGACGGTCAACAAGGAAGAGCGCCTGGCCTGCGGCAAAGAGTGGCTCGCTCTTCTTTATGTAAGAATCGCCCGAGGTGTGAAGAAGATTGCAAAGCTTCTCGAGAAGGTCAACGGTCTTCTGCGAGAAAAGGTCTGCGGAGAGCGCAAGGCTGCCGTCTTCCTTTACCTCAACGGTGGTAAGGCCTGAGCCTGCATAGAAGGGGTCAAAATGAACGTTTGTAACAACCAAGCCGTAGCGATCGCCCTCGGATGCGGTGTTGTCGCCGTCCTGATCAACGTAAGTGCCTTCGGTAAGCTCAATGAGCTTATCAAGAGTCCACTGACCGTTATAAGCAAGATCGTAAAGCTCCTCTGCGTTCATATTATGGATGTCCAGCAGCATATCCTTATTGAATATGGTGAGGTACATCATGTGAATAAAGTTGGTCGAAATATCGCCGGATGCGAAATAAACGCCGCCGTTGACGCTCGCCTTGGAAATAAGGCTCTTGGGCCACCAAGGCTTGTCAAATTCCATGATCTCGTAATCGGTGAGATCCTGGGTAACGCCCTGAGTCATAAGAGTCGCGCCGGTCATGGTGTAACCGCAGAAGATGTCATAAGCATCTGCGCCCGCCTGTGTGCTGTTGACGCAAGCGTTGACAAATGCACCTTGATTGGCGTTGTTACCGGGAGTTCCGACGAATTCGAGAGTTACGCCGAACTGCTCCTGAACCTTTGCGTTTCTTCTGTAGATGGCGTCGTTTACGGACTCGCCGTTCTGATCATCAACGAAGAACTCGGGGTTGGGAACGTCATCCCAATAAAGGATATTGACTGTTGTTCCGTCAAATTTCAGATCACTGGGAATGTTGCTTGCTGCAAAGAGAGTTTCCTCTGCAGTTGTTTCAACGGTGACC
This sequence comes from Eubacteriales bacterium, assembly GCA_045541375.1. GTDB lineage: Bacteria > Bacillota > Clostridia > Oscillospirales > CAG-272 > CAG-390. The sequence goes on from JAZQJB010000153.1 coordinate 42,318, forward strand.
TCACCCGAGGGAGCATCTGTTTCTGCGGGAGCGGTGGTCTCGCCCGAAGGGTTGGTCTCAGCGCAAGAAAGCGCCATGGGAAGGGTCATTGCGAGGATAAGCAGAGCTATGATAATACGCGAGATATTTTTCATAATCTTTCCTCCGGTGTTTTATTTCAGATCATCAAGCTTCTTGGTGATCGTTTCGAGCTTCTTTGCGAAGTTCTTTTGATATACCTTCTGCGCGGACATATAGCTTCCTGCGGTGTTGTTGTTTACCGCGTTACGGAAGATGCTGAAGGACATATTATCAAGCTGAGTGGTGAGAAGTCTGCCGATATCGATAACAACGTTCTCACGGATCTTATCGAACATAAATGCGTCGTCACTCTGGTCAGCATAGCGGAGCTTCATCGACTCCTCAAAGATAGCGGGAGTTACGTTGATGTAGCTCTGGTAAGCAAGAAGCTCGATGGTTGCAGCAGCTGCCTCAGCATCGGGTGCGGATGCGGAGATCATATACATAGTGTAGGGGAAGGAAAGTGCGGTGCGGTAGCTTTCCTGATCCTCGCTATACTTGGGCATGGGAAGAACGCCGTAAGTAAAATCAACGTCGGTAAGGTGATTTGCGGTAATGCTTGCAGCCTGGATGATAAAGAGGGAGTTACCGGTCTTGAAGTGAGCTGTATCAGTCTTGATATATGCGTCACCCGAGGTGTGAAGGAGGTTGCAGACCTTGTCAAGAAGGTCAACGGTCTTCTGCGAGAAAAGGTCGTCGGACATAACGAACGCTCCGTCCTTGTCAAGTTCTACCGTGTAAAGATCGGATGCGGTATAGAAGGAGTCAAAGGGAACGGATGTGATTACAAGACCGAAGCGGTCAGCTTCGCTTGCGTAGTTATCGCCGTCCTGATCGAGATATACACCCTGAGTGTACTCGATAAGTCTGTCGATCGTCCACTTGCCGTCATAAACGAGATCGTAAAGATCGTTAGGCTGAAGCTTGTGGAAATCGGTGAAGAGGTCCTTATTGAAGACAACGAGGTACATCATATAAAGGAACGAGGGAGCGATATCGCCGGATGCGAAATAAATACCGTCGTTAATGGTAGCCTTGGAAATAAGGCTTTCGGGCCACCAGGGCTTGTCGAACTCAAGGATGGGATACTGGGTCATATCCTGAAGAGCACCCTCAACTGCGAGAGTTGCACCGGTCATGGAATAGCCACAGAAAAGATCGTAAGCATCCGCGCCTGCCTGAAGGCTGTTGATACAGGTGTTTACGAAGTCCTTTTGCTGCTCATAAGCACCGGGAATGCCGAAGAACTCAAGGGTAACGCCGAACTGTTCCTGAACGTTTGCGTTCTTTCTGAACACCGCGTCGTTTACAGACTCACCGTTCTGATCTTCGACGAAGAATTCATTCCTGTTGGAGTCGGTTCTGTGAAGAATGTTGATGGTGGTGCCATCGAATCTGAGGTTCTCGGGAATGTTGCTGGGGACGAAAAGGGTCTCCTCAGCGGTGGTATCCGCAGGAATATCTGTTCCCGAGGGTGCTTCTGTTTCTGCAGGCGCGGTGGTTTCATTCTGCGAACCCGTTTCGGCGCAGGAAAGAACCATCGGAAGCGTCATTGCAAGAATGAGAAGCGCGATGATAATGCGTGTGATGTTTTTCATAACATTGCCTCCGTTTGATTTATGTTTTATTTTAATTTTTTATCCAAATACTTCGAATGCCGCAACGACGCGGAGCATATCGCGGTCGAAATTCTGCCTTCCGTAAGCGTCAAGGAAGCGGTCTTCGTATTCGTTTGTTTTTAGATTGTACCAAAGTGTCCAAGCGCCCCAGAAAAGGTCGATGTGACGGTCGCCGACACCGCCGTTTCCAACGTCGATAAAAGCGGAAAAGCGCCAATCGTCAAGCATAACGTTCGGCAGGCAGTAGTCGCCGTGGATGAGGGTATCGTTCTTCAGCGCGGAGCCGTATTTTTTGATGACAGCCATCGCCTCCTCGGCTGATGCGTATCCGAAGGAATCGGGGAAAGATTCCTTGTCGTAATTACCCGTGCGGTAGTTTTCAAAGGCGAGTGCCGAGTAGGACTCGATCCTGTTCTGCACGGGGCAATCGGTGAAATCGCGTCGGTGAAGATCGTAAAGAATCTCGGCGTAAAGATCGCAAAGCCGCTTCGGGTCTGAAAGATAGCGTCGGTCGGTGCAATCCTCGCCGCGCACGCGCTCGGTGAGCATATAATCGCGGTCGGTCTGCTCGAAGGAAAGGACCTTTGCGCCAAGCCCGAGCGAGCCAAAATACTTCGTCATCCTCGCCTCAGCCTCAAGCTCGCCGCGCTTCATGCTTTTGAGGAAATATCCCCTGTCGCGGTCAATGAAGAGCACCTCCGCGCCGCTCGCGCAACGGCTGTCGTAAACATCCGCACCCGCAAGCAACGGGCGAAGCGATTCGGGATAACTTTCAATATTGATCTGAGTGAGAACTCTTTGCATCGCGGACACACTTTCGGTTAATAATACATAGTTAGTATAATTTTATCATATTAATAGGAAAATGTCAATAATAAAAAAGCCTCACGGCAATTTTTTTACCGTGAGGTGATAATTTATTTCCATTTGACCTTTCTTGCGGGCAGGTGCGAGGTCACAAGAGCCTTCAGTGCAAGGAGCTCGATCTCGGAAAGTTCCGAGGTGTCGACGATGTAACCCTGCCTTTTGGAAACAAAGAGATAAACGTCGGTTTTTTTCTTTCCGACCTTGACTATCGCGGGGTACTTTATCGTTGAGGTGGAGCGTTCCTTGTTCGTTTCGGCGACAATATCCATTTCCCCGTCCTTGAAAACGAAATCAAGCACCGCGCCGATCGACGTGGCTTTATTTGCAGTCAGCCTCGGCAGAAGAAAAGCCGCAAACAGATAGGCGGCGTCCATAAGCGTGACCATCACGCCGCAGAAAGCCACGGTCTCGCTCAAGGCGTTCATAAACGCCAAAAAAGCAACGCACGCCCAGATGAGCAGCGTGCCACCCGCCATAAAAGCGAAAAAGGCTTTTCTTTGCATCCAGTAATAATCATTGAAGCGCACAAGTCGCTGCTTCGTGTAAACGGTTGATATTTTCAATTCCATCGGGGGACCTCCATTATCATAATTTCCGATTTCATTATATCACAAATGAAATATTTTGTCAATAAAAACATTCCAAAGAAGAAAAACGCGCTCAAAAGCAGGAGAAAGGCAAATAAATATTATAAAAGCACAAGAAAAACGCAAAAACATCTTGACAAACGCAAAAAAATAGAGTATAATATAGTTCGCGAGTTCTGCAAACGGCCGCTCGCGCAAGTACAACACGGAGATGTACTCAAGAGGCCGAAGAGGCGCCCCTGCTAAGGGTGTAGGTCGGGATAACCGGCGCGAGAGTTC
>JAZQJB010000154.1:0-4288 GCA_045541375.1 Eubacteriales bacterium
TAAATTCTGTTTTTGCGGTGGCTTTGCCGCCGAAAAAACACCTTTTAGGCGAGCTTTCGGAGCCGGCGCGCGGAGGGGAGCCGTAAAAATTGAAGATTTTTGCGGCGGCGATAAGCGCGCGTCTTCAATTGTAAAACGCAGTTTTACAATTGGCTAAACAAACTAATTCACAGAAGGAGTTTATTATGAAAAAGGCACCACTAACAGATGATATGTTGACACCGGCAATGTTGATAGGGCATATTTCGCGCGCGCAAAGATGCACCCTGCGTTCGCGCGAAAATGATCCGATAATGACGCAGAACAGCTGTCGATCCATTCTTTTTTGCCTTTCCCGTGAAGAGGGGATCACCCAGCTTGAGCTTTCGCGCCGCGCGGGACTCAAGCCGCCCACCGTCAGCGTTGCGCTCAAACACCTTGAGGACGAGGGCTACGTCGTTCGCGAGACCGACGAGGATGACAAGCGCGCCGCGCGTGTTTATCTTTCCGATAAGGGTCACGCTCTGCAAAGAGATAACGACGAACGCTTTGTCACGGTCGATAACGAAATGATGGCGGGATTTTCGCCCGAGGAGATCGAGCTTTTGCGCTCGATGCTTCTGCGTATCCGCGATAATCTTGAAAAGCCGAAAGGAAGAGAAGAATGAAAAAACTGCTTCCGTATCTCAAACCATATTGGTTCGTGGCACTCGTCTCACCGCTGATGATGATCGGCGAGGTGCTTGGCGACCTTTGCCTTCCCTATTTGATGTCTTACATAGTCAATTTCGGTGTAGAAGGGTATTCTCCCGCCGATCCCGAGCACGGCTCTCCGCTTGCCGCAAAGCTGATCGATATTTTCCTCGGCGCGGATGCGACGCGAATGGAGATCATTATCCTTTTCGGTATTCTGATGCTCTGCGTCACGCTTGTCGGCGGATTTTTCGGAACGTTCTGCGCCTACACCGCCGCAAAGGCTTCGCAGGGATTCGGCAACGACCTTCGCCGCGATGCTTATTCGCGCGTGATGTCGCTTTCAGTCGAGCAGACCGATAAGTTCACCACGGGCTCGCTCGTCACGAGAATGACGAACGACATCACCATCCTTGTCGAATTTGTCGAGCATATGCTCCGCATGGTCGTGCGCTCACCCATGTTCTTCATCGGCGGCACAGTGATGCTGCTTTCGCTCAACGTCAGATTCGGTCTTGTGCTTCTTTGCACGCTTCCGCTTCAGCTTTTCGCGATGGTCTTCGTCATCCGCAAGGCTGTTCCGCTTTTCTCCGAAGTGCAGAAAAAGCTCGACCGCATAAACTCGGTCGCGCGCGAAAATATCAGCGGCGCGAGAGTCATCAAGGCTTATGTTCGCGAGGACTACGAATGCGAGCGTTTTGAGGGCGCGAACAGCGAAATGCGCGACACGAACCTCAAGGTTCAGCTCCTTTTGACCTTTATCAACCCCATTCTCATCGTGTCGCTTGCTTTTGCAACGGTTGCCATCATATATATCGGCGGTCTGCAGACGCAGATCGAGGCTTCGGGTATGACCACGGGTACCGTTATGGCGGCGATCACGTATGTCACCCAGGTCGTCAACTCGCTTATGATGCTGACAATGATCTTCCAGACCATCTCCCGCGCGGGCGCTTCCTCAAAGAGAATCGTCGAAGTTCTTGAATCGGATCCCGTCATCAAGGGCGGTAATGAGAAGGACGGAAGAAGCTCCGAGATCGCAATCGAATTCAAGGGCGTTGATTTCAAATATCCGGGCACTACGGGCAAAAACGTACTTTCGGATATATCCCTGACCGTCAAGAAGGGCGAGACTCTTGCGGTTATCGGCGCGACGGGCTCGGGCAAATCCTCGCTCATTTCGCTCATTCCGAGATATTACGATGCCGCAAAGGGCAAGGTATATATTGAAGGAAGAGATATTGCCGAGTACGATCTGCCCTCGCTGCGAAAAAAGATCGGTTACGTTATGCAGAAGAGTGAGCTTTTCTCGGATACGATAGCCAACAACATCAAGTGGGGCAAGGATGACGCCACCGAAGCGGAGATCCGCGAGGCGGCGGCTATCGCGCAGGCTGATTCCTTTGTCAGCGAATTTACCGAGGGATATGATACCTTTATCGCTGAAAAGGGCGCGTCGCTTTCGGGCGGACAGAAGCAGCGCCTTTCGATCGCACGCGCTATCGTAAGACGTCCCGAAATACTCATTCTCGATGACGCGACCTCCGCGCTTGACCTTGCAACCGAGGCAAAGCTGCAGACCGCGCTCCGCGATGCTATGAAGGATACCACCGTCGTTATGGTCGCACAGAGGATCGCAAGCGTGCGCCACGCGGACAGAATTGCCGTCATTGAATCCGACGGACGCATTCTTCATTGCGCTCCGCACGAGGAATTGCTCAAGATAAGCGAAACATATCGCGACATCTGCGCTTCGCAGAGACAGAACGTAGAAGGAGGTGCAAAATAATGGCTGAACAGAGACCTCCCGAAAGACAGGAAGTTAAGATCGAATTGCGCCCCGGCGGAGGACCCGGCGGACGCGGCGGTATGAACGCAAGGATCAACCGCGAAAAGCCGAAGAACCTCGGCAAAACTATCTCCCGTTTGCTCAGATATTCGGGAAAATCCTCCTGGATACTCCTTTTCCTCATCCTTGCCACGGTTATCGTAACCGTTTCCGACGTTCTCAGCCCCATGTTCCAGCAGCTTGCCATCGACGAGTTCTATTTCGACGATGCGGGCAAGCTCTCGGTTGATATGAAGGCTTTGACGCTGGTGCTTGTCGTTATGTTCGGCGCATACATCATCCGCGCCGCAAGCCAGCTCATTCAGGCGCGCGTTGCCGCGAAGCTCGCGCAGAACACCGTTTACCACATCCGCCGCGATCTTTTCAACAAGATCTCGAAGCTTCCCATAAGCTACACCGACCGCCACCGCCACGGCGACATTATGAGCCGTCTTACAAACGATGCGGAAAACGTGTCGACCGCAATGTCGCAGTCGCTGACCGCGCTTTTCTCGGGTGTGCTTACGCTCATCGGCGCGCTTTGCATGATGCTTCATTACAGCTGGATCGTCACTCTCGTCGCGATCGTGACGATACCGATAACCATTTTAGTATCGTCAACTCTGGCGAAATTTATGCGTAAATATTTCATTCGCCGCCAAAAGCTTCTCGGTCAGCTCAACGGGCAGATCGAGGAGATGGTCACGGGATACAAGACCGTTATGGCTTACGGCAAGGAGCCCGACGCCATCGAGAAATTCGGCGAGATCTCGGATAATTTCCGCTCTTGCTCGATCTCGGCGCGCGTTTGGGGCTCGATCATGGGACCCGTGATGAACTTCATCGGAAACCTGCAGTACGTTCTCATTGCCGCAGTTGGCGGATATCTGATCCTGAACACCGATCCGCTCACGGGCGCGGCGTTCACGATCGGCTCGGTGCAGGCGATGCTTCAGTATTCAAAGAAATTCTCGCACCCGATCAATATGATCGCAAATCAGTATTCAACGATACTGACCGCTCTTGCGGGCGCGGAGAGAATTTTTGACATTCTCGATTCAAAGCCCGAGATCGACGAGGGCAAAGAAAAAATCGACATCGCCGCACTTCGCGGAGATATCGAGTTCAAGGATATTGATTTTTCATACGTCGAAGGCGAAAAGGTCCTCAAGGGGCTCAACCTCAGCGTCAAGGCGGGTCAGAAGGTTGCCATCGTCGGCGCGACGGGATCGGGCAAAACGACTATCGTAAATCTGCTGACAAGATTCTATGAGCCCGACAGCGGTTCGATCACGGTTGACGGCGTTGACATCACCACGATCCCGAAGGCTGATCTCCGCCGCGCGATCGCGATCGTTCTTCAGGATACCGTTCTTTTCTCGGACACCATCGAGAAGAATATCAAATACGGCAGAGAAGATTCGACCGACGAGGATATGAAGCGCGCGGCGCACACCTCGCACGCGGACTTCTTCATCGACCGTTTGCCCGAGGACTACGCGACCGTGCTTGCCGAATCGGGAAGCAACCTCTCGCAGGGTCAGCGCCAGCTTCTTTCGATCTCCCGCGCGGTTCTTGCTGACCCGAGAATACTTATCCTCGACGAGGCAACCTCCTCGGTCGATACGAGAACCGAAATGCACATTCAGAAGGCTATGATCGCGCTGATGAAGAATCGCACCTCACTTGTTATAGCGCACCGCCTTTCCACCATCCGCGATGCCGATATGATCGTTGTTCTCAATCACGGAAGGAAGTCGGAGGCCAAGCGGGTCTTAGGGAAGACAA
>JAZQJB010000155.1:0-21803 GCA_045541375.1 Eubacteriales bacterium
CTTAAGAATTCGAGAACTTTTGAAAAAGTTCGATCAAAACTTCCCGCTGCTGTTATCTTTTATTTGTTGGGGAATTTCCGCTTGCGGAAATTCACCTTAACTTCGCCTCAGGCGAATCTTAACTCGCGCTCTGCGCGACCATAACTCGGCGCAAGCCGATCATAACTCGCGCTTTGCGCGATCTTAACTCAAAAAAGCAGGACGCCCGCGTCCTGCTTTTTTGATAGAATATTTTATTTCTCAAGTCCACGCTTAATTCTGCTCTGCGCTTTCAGTCTGTTTTCGGTATTCAGAATTCTCTTTCTGATCCTGATCGACTTGGGTGTTGCCTCGATAAGCTCGTCGTCGCCGATAAACTCGATCGCCTCCTCAAGGCTGAAGAGCACGGGAGGTGTCAGAAGGAGCTTTTCATCCGCGCCCGCAGAACGGATCGCGGTGAGCTGCTTCTTCTTGCAGGGGTTGAGAGTGATATCCTCCATCTTGGGGCACTCGCCGACGACCATGCCCTCATATACGGGCTGACCGGGGACAACGAACATTCTGCCGCGGTCCTGGCAGTTGTAAATGCCGTAGGTGGTGGTCTCGTTGGTCTCGCTTGCAACAAGCGAGCCGGTGAATCGCATGGGGATCTCGCCCTTATAGGGTGCGTAGCTGTCGAAAATGGTGTTGAGAATGCCCTCGCCGTGGGTGTCGGTCATAAACTTGGTTCTGTAACCGAAGAGGCAACGGGTGGGAATGAGATACTCAAGTCTCATTCTCGAGCCGACCTGGTGCATCTCAAGGAGCTCGCCCTTTCTCTGACCGAGCTTTTCGATGACCGCGCCCATATACTGCTCGGGCACGTCAACGGTAAGGCGCTCGATGGGTTCGCACTTCTCGCCGTCGATCTCCTTGAAGAGTACGCGAGGAGTCGAACAGCAGATCTCATAGCCCTCGCGGCGCATTGTCTCGAGAAGGATAGAAAGATGCATCTCGCCTCTGCCCGCAACAAGGAATTCCTCGGTCGTGTCGCCGTCACTTACGCGGAGGGAAACGTCCTTGAGGAGCTCGCGGTAGAGTCTGTCGCGGATCTGACGCGAGGTAACAAACTTACCCTCGCGGCCTGCGAAGGGAGAATCGTTGACAGAGAAGGTCATTTCGATGGTGGGCTCGCTGACCTTAACAAACTCGAGAGGCTCGGGATTGGTAAGATCGGCGACAGTATCACCGATATTGATGTCGCCTGCGCCCGAGAAGCAAACGATGTCGCCCATCTTTGCCTCCTCGACGGGAACACGGCGGAGTCCGTCGATCTGGAAGAGCGATGCGATACGAACTCTCTTCGGCTTCTCGTCCGAGTGGTAGTTGCAGATCGCAACGTCCTGGTTGAGCCTCAGAGTACCGCGCTCGATGCGGCCGATACCGATCCTTCCAACGTAATCGTTATAGTCTATGGAAGAAACGAGGAGCTGAAGGGGCTCGTCGGGATCTCCCTCGGGTGCGGGGATGTACTCAAGGATGGTCTCAAAGAGGGGATTGAGGTCGGTTCCCTGCTCGTTCGGGTTTCTCGAAGCAGTGCCGGCTCTGCCCGAGCAGTAAAGCACGGGGCTGTCAAGCTGCTCGTCGGTCGCGTCAAGGTCGATGAGGAGCTCAAGTACCTCGTCCTCAACCTCAGCAATACGCGCGTCGGGCTTATCAATCTTATTTATTACTACGATAACGGGATGGTTGAGCGACAGCGCGCGCTGAAGCACGAATCTCGTCTGGGGCATGGGACCCTCTGCAGAGTCAACAAGCAGAATAACGCCGTTTACCATCTTAAGTACACGCTCGACCTCACGGCCGAAGACAGCGTGGCCGGGGGTGTCAACGATATTGATCTTTACGTCCTCGTAATGAACTGCGGTATTCTTCGCAAGAATGGTGATACCTCTCTCGCGTTCGATGTCGCCGGAGTCCATAACGCAGGTGACAGTTTCCTGATTCTGTCTGTAAATACCGCCCTGCTTGAGCATTTCATCAACCAAAGTAGTCTTACCGTGGTCAACGTGTGCAATGATCGCTATGTTTCGAAGATCGTTTCTTTTGATTTCCATAAAATCTCCCGTCTCTTTCTCGTCAAATCAAATTTTTATATGTCTTTCGCGCAAAAATTACATTATATTATAACACAAAAACCGCTTCAATAAAAGAGTCATTTAGTCAATATTACAAAAAATTCACACTTTGTTTTGTGCATACTGCATAATTTTCATTGTGATAGACAAATAACGCCGCCTTTCCTGCTCTTTTGCCATTCATAACACGCCTATTTTACCTCAATTCTTCAATCTGATCTTACGCATTATATCTGCCTTTTCGGCAAAGATAAGATTATCACCTAAAAATACAATTAGATATACAATTAACGAGTTTGTTCGATACGCTTCACACTGTTTTGCAAGAAGGAATTCGAATCCGCCGTCGATTTTATTCGATTTTTATCTATCGATTTTAGTTGTAATTTATCGTATTTTGATATTCGTCTAATTAATCACATATTAGCTTATCGAATGTTAGATAATATTTTTCAAAAAACACTTGACAAAATTAGATTTATATGATATAGTTCTAAATGAAATAGTGTGACATATATAAAACATATAATCAAGAAAGATACAAGGAGCTTAAAAGATGGAAGCCATCCTTCTTCGCGAACCCAATCTGATATTCGAAACGGCAACCCTGCTTTACTCAAGCAGGAGCAATCAATCCTGCCGGGAGCTGAAAAACGCGATACACAAAAAATTCGCCATTGACGAAAACGTGCTTAATTCCTGCTTTGACGCCATCATTGAAGCAAGCGAATACGTATGCGACGGTGTCGAGGCTCAGACCGACGAGGAGCTGCTCAATTTCCTTTTCGGAAGACATTCCTCCATGAGGGGTCCTTTTGCATTTTATCTGATCCACGACCTCTGCAGACGCACGAAGCCCGATTTCAAAACAGATCTTGCTGACCTGCGCCGTCAATCGCCCGCGATCTTCTTTGTCAACTTCTCCTCCCTCCTTCTGGCGGAATTTGCTCCGTCCGACTTCGGTGGAGTTGTTACGAACTTTCAGGAGCTTTTTGCCTTTATTGAGCAGATGCCGGTGCCCGACGACGAAAAATGGGCTCTTATGAAGCTTTATAACAATTATGAGGACTACCGCGAGAAGCTTGCCGATATTCTCGCGCTTGCGGGAGAACTCTATATGAGGAAATATGACACGATAAAGCACTATATAGGATGGTTTTTGGCGGCTGCAGCCGAACCTCTGGCAAACGGCGGTGCGAGGTTTATCGAGCAGAACTACGGCGCAGAGCTTTCTGATTCTGCCGACGCTATCTTTCTGCAGCCCTCCATTGCTATGTGCAACACCACTCGCTATCTTATGAGCTATACATCCGAGAGAATCACCGATTTTCTTTACGTCGGCGTTCTCTTCGAGCCCTTGCGCGAAATAACCGACGTTTCGACGGTTGACGACAAGATCTGCCGCACTCTGCGTACCATCGGCGACAACCGTAAGTATGAAATTCTAAAGCTTCTTGCCGAATCTCCCCGATACGGACAGCAGATCGCTTCCCTTATCGACATTTCGACCGCAACCGTCTCGCATCACATGTCGATGCTGATCGAAGCAGGCTTTGTCGACATCAAGCGCGAATCGAACAGAATTTATTATATCCCCAATAAGAAGAAAATACGCGATTTTCTTGATGAGCTTTCGGAGGCTCTGCTCGGATAAGGGGCAAAAAGCTTCCGCAAGTCACCACCTAATTCTTTTTGCATCCAAGCGGGGAGCATCGCCACCCTACTTTTGATTTTTACCTCTTTCTCTCCCTCCTTTTTATCAAAAGTCACGATGCTCCCCGCGCCTTTCGGAATTTGATAACCTGACCACACACGCCTGGCTCTCATTTTTCCCCGAGATATAAAATGAATAAATACACCAAACGATCTCTGATCTTCTCTATCCTCGCGATCGTCACGATCGCAGTCGGAATAATAGTATTCTGCATTGCGGGAGAATCTATCAACGATCACTTAACCGTTTCGCCCGATAATGACGATCCCGGCGCGGCGTTTGGCAACCTGATAGCAGCTTTAGCGGGAATGATCACCCTTTTTATCGTCGCAGTCGTCGACCTGATAATCACCTCAATGCTTGTATACACTTTCGCGTATTTCTCGCACGAAAACGCCCTAACTGCGATTGCTGAATTAAGCGAAACGGGTGGATCTCTTAAACTGCCAAAATTTCTGCGCGTTTTCTCGGTTATTGAAATGACAATCTCGGGAGTTGCCGCGCTTATCACATTGCTGTTGTTTATGGCAATATTCGCATTCGGTTAATATATAAGGAAACAAAAATGGATAAAAAACTACTCATTTTCGACATTGACGGCACACTTGCCGACACAGATCATATTATGGACAACATCGTTTTCGACACCCTTCGCGATTCGGGTATCGAGATCGACTCGATCGCCGCGACAGTTGAATCGCTGAATACCACGGGCAGAGTCATCATCGAGCCCCGCGCGCTTGTGCCGGGAGAATTTGCCCAGATGATCGACAACGAAAAATACTCCGCGGATTTTTGGAAAAACTACGATAATCATTATCTCGAGAGCGTCGAAAACCTCTATGACGGCATCCGCGAGGTACTCGCAGAGCTCAAATCGCGCGGATATATGCTCGCCGCGCTTTCAAACCGCAAGGAAAAATACGTTATAGGCATCATAAACGCCGCATTTGGCGAGGGATATTTCTCTGCTATCCGCGGATGGACCGATGACAACCCCAAGAAGCCCGATCCTCACGGCTTGAATCTGATCCTGGACGAGCTCGGTGTCGAGCCCGAAAACGCCTATATGGTCGGTGACATTGCAAACGATTACAGAGTTGCCGTAAACGCAGGCGTAAATCACGTTATCGTTACGTGGGGATACGGAAAATACGACAAGATCCGCGAGCTTGGCGCGACCGTTTTCGCCGACAAGCCCTCCGATCTGCTTGAAATTCTCGAATAAGGGTATAAAAATGTCAAATAAGCTTCTCATTTTCGACCTCGACGGAACACTTTCCGACACCCAGCCGCTGCTTCACACAATGGTATACCGTTCCCTTGTCAGCGCAGACGTTGAGATCGAGTCACCCCAAGCGGTAACAAAACTGATCAAAACAAGCGGCAGCACGGTTTTTGAAGACAGCCGCGCGCTGATTCCCTGCGAATTTTTTGATAAAGTCGATCCCGAAAAATACGGCGTCGATTTCTGGAACAACTATGACGACCTGTTTATGGAGAGCATCAACCGCGTTTATGACGGCATCCCCGAAACGCTCGTTGAGCTGAAAAACCGCGGATATACCCTCGCCGTACTCTCGAACAAGAAGGATGAGTACGTAAGGCCGATCATTTCGACCGCTTTCGAGGGGCTTTTCTCCTTCGTTCTCGGCCGCTCTGCCGAATGCCCCAAAAAGCCCGCGCCCGACGGAATACTCTTTATATGCAAGGAAACCGGCATCGCACCCGAGAACACCTGCATGATCGGTGACCTCGCGACAGACTATCTCGCATCAAAGAACGCGGGATGCGGCCACATCATCGCAAACTGGGGCTACGGACACGAAAAGGGACTTCGCAAACAAGGCGCAACCGTTTTTGCGGAAAAACCAATTGATATTTTGGAGATACTGAAATAAAATGAAAAAACTTATCATCTTCGACCTCGACGGCACTCTTGCCGATACGCAACCGCTGCTATACGATATTTTCGCCGACGCGCTGACAGAGTGCGGATTCCCCGAAACTGCGGAAAATGTTGGTGCAATGCTGAAAGGAAAGGGCTTCCGTCCGACAAAGGACGGAGCGCACGTTCCGATCGACTACGCTGACCGCGTGCCCGACAATTTCGGCTTATATTTCTGGACAAACTACGAAAACTACTATATGCGCGCCGCAGACCGCCTCTACGGCGGCATACGCGAGACTCTCGACGGGCTCAAAACACACGGGCACGTGATCGCGGTCTTCTCAAACAAACCGCACCGCTTCACATATCCCATCATCGAAAAAGCCTTTGGTGAAAATTATTTCGACTTTGTCCTCGGCGGTACGCCCGAAATAATACACAAGCCCGCCCCGCACGGTATCAATTATATCTGTAAAATGCTCGGATTTAAGCCCGAGGACACCTATATGATCGGCGATCTGCCCGCAGACGCCGCGTCCGCCCTTGCGGCAAAGACAAATTATATCGGCGCGCTCTGGGGTTACTCGAATCGCGAAAAGCTCTCCGAAAAAGGTGCCAAGATTTTTGCCGAAAACCCGATCGAACTACTTGATATTATCAATTAAATGATCGATATTACAAAAAACAAATAAAAAGGAACACAAAATTGAAAAAACTTCTCATATTCGACCTCGACGGCACTCTTGCCGATACTCTTCCCACTCTCACCGAATCAATGAACTCGGTGCTCGCGGAATGCTCATATCCGCTTGTTGACGACGAGCACGTCTGCCGCTCGATCGGAAACGGTATGCTTATGCTCTGCCGCCGTTGCATTCCCGCGGAATTCTACGACGACGAGGGCGTCTATATGCCCTTCCTCGCAAAATACCGAGAGGCCTACGCGCGCAATTACCTTGATCTCGATGCGCCTTACGACGGCTTGATCGAGGTGATCGCCGAGCTGAAGGCGCGCGGATACGCGGTCGCATCGCTTTCAAACAAGCCGCACCGCTACACCGTTGACATTGTGGAAAAGCTCTTCGGGAAAGGAACTTTTGCCGACGTGCGAGGTATGATCGAGGGCGTTCCCACCAAACCCGATCCCACTTCCTTCCTCGATATTGCAAAGAGTCTCGGCTTTACCGCGGAAAATACGATTATGATCGGTGACAGCGAGCCCGATATCAACGTTGCAAGCAACGCGGGAGCAGAATGCATCGCAGTATGCTGGGGCTATCGCACACGCGAACAGCTCACCGCCGCGGGCGCAAAAACCATCATCGACACACCGAACGAACTACTTGAAATTCTAAAATAAAGGAGCACGACCATGCTTAGAGCCATCCTTATTTCCTCGCTTGAAAAATGCTTTCTTGACACCAAAATCAACACCCTTGAGCCCCTGCGCTCGGCTAAAGTTTACCGAAAGGGCACATATTCGCTCCAGATCGCGATGACTGAGACCAATATCTCTGCCGCTCACCGCCGTTTTGTCTGGATCGACGTCGACGGAATTGAGAAAAACGCGCTGAATTTCCGCACGGTCGAACTCATTCCCTCCTATATGCCCGCATATCCCACACGCCACGATACCGATTTCATTCGCACCGAGCCCGGACTCTATCCCGACCTCCTCGCTCCTCTGCAGATGAACGGAGGTGTGCCCTGCGTAATGGGTCAGCTTCGCACCGTTTGGGTCGATATCGACGCATCTGCTCTCGCCGACGGCGAGCACAAGATCGTTTTCAAGATCCGCGACGGCGAGGAAGTCCACGAGCTTCCCCTCGCACTGACCGTCATTCCCGCCGAGCTCCCCGAGGTCGATTTCCCCGTGACCCAGTGGTTCCACTACGACTGCCTTGCAACTTATTATAATGTAGAAGTTTTCTCGGAGCGCCATTGGGAGATCGTTGAAAACTTCATTAAAACCTTTGTCAAGTGCGGTAACAATACGCTCTTGGTACCCATTTTCACCCCTCCGCTCGACACACACGTCGGCGGCGAGCGCCTGACAGTTCAGCTCATCGGCGTTACCCGCGACGCGGAAGGCAAATACACCTTCGATTTCTCGCTTCTGACCCGCTTTATGGATATGGCAGATCGCCTCGGCGTCAAGTATTTCGAGATTGCGCACCTATTCACACAGTGGGGCGCGGCTCACGCTCCCAAGATCATGGCGACCACTCCGAATGGCTACGAACGCATCTTCGGTTGGGAGACAGACGCAACAGGCGAGGACTACAACACCTTCATCCGTCAGCTCCTTTGCGAGCTCCTTGACTTCCTCAAGGCGCGCGGCGACGACAAGAGATGCTTCTTCCACATCTCCGACGAGCCCAACAGCGAGCAGCTTGAGCAGTATATGAAGTCGAAGAACTCCGTGATCGATCTGCTCGAGGGATATCCCGTAATGGACGCGCTTTCGAAGGTAGAATTCTACCGCGAGGGCGTTGTGACAAATCCCATTCCCAGCAATAACCACATCGAGCCCTTCCTTGAGGCTTTCGCAGAGGAAGGCCGCGAGGGTCTTTGGACATACTATTGCTGCGGACAGAACGTCGGCGTCAGCAACCGTTACTTTGCAACCCCCGGCGCGCGCACGAGATACATCGGCGTGCAGTTCTACCGCTATAAGATCGGCGGATTCCTGCAGTGGGGCTATAATTTCTACAATAACCAGGGCTCGCACGACGCGATCAATCCTTACGTAGACTCAACGGGCAACTACTTCGTCCCCTCGGGCGACACATATTCCGTCTACCCCGCACAGGACGGCACCGCGCTTGAATCGATGCGAATCCTCCACTTCCGCGAAGGACTTGACGATATGCGCGCACTCTACCTTGCCGAATCGCTCGTCGGACGTGAAAAGGTCCTCGAGACCATCGAGCCGATCGTAAAAGAGCTGACCGGCAACGAGATCGTCTTCTCGCGCTGCATCAACCGCTCCACCGATATGCACACCCTCCGCAACGCCATCGACGAACTCGTAATAAACGCACTCAACTAAAAGACCGAAAGTTTTCGTCCACCTTTTTCAAAAGGTGGCGCCGTCAAGGGCGCGGAGCCCTTGTCGCCCTCCGCAGACATATTTGCCTACGGCAAAAGTCGACTCTGTCTTGTCGGCTCCCGCCTCCATTTTCCTTCGGAAAAACGCCAGAGCCGCGCGAAATCCCCCTGCGCTTCGAGCCGACTGCGCCCCGCAGGCGGCTCGAAAATAGAAAAGCCTCCCGCGGGAGGCTTTTCTATTTCATAATATTATATTTAACCCAAATATTGACAAAACCCCAAAAGGATGTTATAATATAAATTAAATAAACGCATTGAGGAGAAAAAATTAAATGAAAAACCTGAAGATCCTCGGCGCTGATCATCTTGCCTATATGGCGGAGCTTGCCACAGGACAGATATATCGAATTTTGATTTCAAAGCGGCTTCTTTTGCGCCCGCTTTTTCCAATGTGGGGTATCTTCTTTGCGTTGTTCTTTGTCGGAAACAGTACGCTCTTTGCAATGGTTGGAATCCCGATCATGATAGTTTATTCTGTTTTTCTCATAAACCTTTATCCCTATTGGCACGCTTGCAATATCTCTGTGCGGGCATACGTATTCTTTCATACTGAATCAATTCTGTTCCTGCTTATCACGGCAAAGCTATTGGAGGTCATATATGAATTTCTTGTACTGTAACCCCACGGACGATCCCGTGCTCTCCTTCGACGCAAGCGGCGAGATCATCTCGAAAAATCGTTTCTTTCGCGGAGCTGACAAATATATCTGCGCGGATAAAGAAACCTTGATATACCGCCGCGAGCTCTTCCACGATATAGTGAAGGTTGAAGGACTTTCCGATTTTCTCGCTACGCTTTTTGAAAAACTGCGCTCATATGAGCCGCTTATGCGCGGGCAAAATCCCGACTTAAACCGTGAGAACTCAATTAAATCCCTGCTTTACCCCACGGCATACACCGAGATCGTCGATTTCATTCACGGTAATCTGTCATCCTTCGAAAGCAAGCTTACCGCGCGTTCGCTTCTTGAGCTCCTGAGATCGGTACGGCTTGAAACCGAAACCGATGAATATCAGAAAATTTCAAAATATTATGACAAAAATGCCGAAAAGCTCAAGAACATACACAGCATCACCGTCGGAGTCAATCTGAGTGCGACACTTGAGCCGACCGAGGCAGGCATCCTCTCGCTGAATTCCGAAGAATTTTCATCTGGCGACATTTTTGACAGGATCCTTCGCCTTGATTTTCAAAAAGACGATTTTCATTGCATCGCGCCGCTGACCGCGATCGACAAAAAGCTTGGATACACCGAAAGTCAGCAGATAAATTATGCAGTATTGAAAGCTCTCGGGCGCGTTCTCGATGACGGCATGAAGTATTGCAGCAAGAAAATGCTCGCTTATGTCAGCCGAAAACTCCGCGAGCTTTATGAAATGTACGATTCACTTGCATTTGTCGTTGTAGCCGCAAAACGTATCCGCGTACTGATCGAAAAGAAAATACCGCTCTGCTTCCCGGAAATATCGGAGGATGGCGGCATATCGGTTACAGATCTTTATGATGACGCGCTCTGCGACAGCAAGGAAAAGAAGGATATTATTCCGAACACGGTCGAGCTTGCACCCGCCGTCCCCTGCCATATACTGACAGGACCGAACAGCGGCGGAAAAAGCGTTTTTCTCTCCTCTGTTGCCTTTGCGCAGTATTACTTTCAGCTCGGTATGCCGATCCCCGCACGCGCGGCAAAGCTCCCGATCTATGACCGCATTTTCAAGATTTCAGCAGACGAAGCGGCAGCGACCGATTTGGTTGGAAGATTTGAAAAGGAATGTCTTGCAATCTCATCGGTTCTGAAAAGCTTCACCAAGAACAGTCTTGCTTTAATCGATGAAGCCTTCACCTCGACATCGGCGGAGGAAGCCCTTCCGATAGCGGAGAATTTCATAACCGAGCTATCCAAAATCGGCGGAAAATGCATTTTTGCAACACATTTCCATACTCTCGGCAACTCGCTTGAAGAGCGCGGTGACAAGATCGGCTATCTTCACACAGAAAGCGAAGCGGGCAAAAGGATGTACCGCGTCAAGTCAGGAAAAAGCGATAATTCGAGCTTTGCTGCGGATATTGCCAAAAAATACGGTCTTTGTTGACAAAGAACTCCCCTTTACGTTGAAGGGGAGTTCTTTATAAAGGTGATTCCAAACCGCCTGCGGGGCGCAGTCGGTTTGAAACGCAAGGCGGAATTTCGCGCGGCTCTGGCGATTTTCCGAAGGAAAATGGAGGCGGGAGCCGACAAGGCAGAGTCGCAGTTTGCCGAAGGCAAACATACCTTTCTGAAAAAGGGGGACGAAAACTTTTCCGCTTTCTTCAATAATAATATTTTTGCGACAGCAAAAATTTCCTATTCACTAGCAACTAACAACCAGCAACTAAAATTTTTCGCAGAAAAATTCCCCCTCACCCAACCTTTTGTGCAAATTCTGTGTCTTATTGTTGAAAGACATCTCCCGCGAGGTAATGCAGATGAAAAATTACAAGGAACACAAGGATTCGATTCTGGTCGATATGACCCTTCTCGGCGATGAGCGCGCCTTTGAGGAGCTGGTCAGGCGCCATGAAAAGAATGTCAAGGGCACTGCCTTCAAAACCACGGGCAACACCTTCTCCGCAGAGGATGCGGCGCAGGATGCCTTTGTTTCGGCGTGGCTTAATCTTGACACCCTATCCGACCGCGAAAAATTCGGCTCGTGGGTGTGTTCCATTGCCAAAAATCACGCTCGCAATCTCGTCCGCAAGTACAAAAACGCCGCCGCGGACATCAGTCTGAGTCTTCTTGAGGAGGTCGATCTGACGGGCAGCGACGAAAGCGGTCTTTACGAGCTCCTATCGTCCGCATCCATCGGTGAGGCGGAACGTGATTCGCGGCTCCACGAAGCGCTCGAAACTCTCAGCGAAAAAATTCGCGAGACAGTCTATCTTCATTACTTCGAAGGTCTCAGCGTTGCACAGATCGCAGAAAGACTTTGCCTCGTCGCCGGGACGGTCAAATGGCGTCTCTCCGAAGGAAGACGTCAGCTTCGAAAGGAATACGGAATTATGGAAAAGGATTACAACGAAAGCGAGGACATCATCACCCGCGTTATGCGCCAGGTCAAAAATCTCAAGCTTTGGACACTCAAGATCGACAAATCGGGCTTTGAGAAGGATTACGAATCGGTTCTTGAAAATGTCACCGCGCTCGCAGACTCCGAAGAAAAGAGCCACGCGCTTGCAGATGTGCTCTTGCGCGGTTATTGGTGGCTGCCCGGTAAGGCAAGCAGCGAAATTCTCGCCGAGATCAAGGATAACGCCATAAAGGGACGCAACGAATACGTTCTCAGCATGGTTCTGTTTGAAGAAAACGCTCGTTTGTCCAACCTTAAAAAACAAATCGATAACCTGCAGGGTGATCTGATCCCCTGGTGCGAGGCAAACGGCTTCACAAGAACAGGTGCCACGCTCAATTATTGGCTCGCACGAATGATACTTTTCCGAGATCATGAGCTCACCGATGAATGTCTTTTTTACTTCAAGCAGGTGCTCGCTCTACTGCCGCCCTCCGACGTTTACCACGCGCTTGCTGCGGCGACCCTCGACCTGTTCGATATCTACGGCTATTCCGCGCTCTCCCATATGCAGGCAACGGGCGAGGAATTTCACTATATTGACGGCAAGCTCTATTTCTGGCAACAGCCGGGCTTTGGCAGAGACAAGCCGGGGCTTGAAAGTGCGATCTTCTTCTACGCTTCTTGTTGTGATTCGCTGATTCTTGACGAAAATATGCAGGTCGGAGACACCGTAGTATCGGAGTGCAAACGGTACACCCTCTCGTGCATTTCGGACTCGGCTGCGGTAAACACGCCCGCGGGACTCTTTGAAAACTGCAAGATCTTCCGCCTTGACGGACCTTTATGGACAAAATACCGTGTCGAGACCGCATTTTGCGAAGGTGTCGGCATAGTAAAGCAGACGCTATCGGGCGACAGCTCCTCTCACGAATGGCTGCTTGCGGAATATGACGTCACGGGCGACGGTCTGCTGCCTCTGAGGGTGGGCAACAAATGGAAATATATCTGCGCAGGCGACAAAGATGCCGCTCCCATCATCGACTCAAGCTACCGTGTGACATTCTTTGACGGCAAAGCTGCGATTTTGGCGCATCACTTCATTTGTGAAGACACGCTGTTCAACCGCTCGAACTTCCGCGGCAATATGCTTGAAGCGGTAAGCAAGCTTTACCGTGAGGTCGGAAATGGTGTAGAGCCTTCCCGTGATTCGATCGAATGCATCAAGCGCGCGCTCGACTGTGCGGAAACCGACTCACAACGCATTCACGCACAGATCGCGCAAAAGGTTGCGGAAAATGTGTGCGAATACGACGAAACGAACCCCGATTACACCGAAAAAAGCATTCGCGACTGGTTTGAGATTGAAAGGATCGTCAAGAAAGAAGGCAGGCTCCTCTTCTCCAAGTTCAAACACCGCGAATTCAAATTCGGCTCATATCTTCCGTTTGAGCTGACCAAAGAGAGCTATCCCGTGATGTATAACACGCCCTACTCGATCCTCTGCGAAACGACGGGTTCACTTTGGAACGACAAATGGGTGGACGGATATTACGACAAGGGCAAAACGAAATGGGGACGATTCCACAACCGCGACTATCGCATCGAAGTCACCGAGGAAGACTGCGAAACGAGCCTCGGAATCTTCAAGAACTGCCGCCGCGTATTCGTCAACGTCGCGGGAATGCCCCAAGGCTACTACTACCGCGGAGGACATAAGACCTATTGGTTCGCGCCGGGCATCGGAATCGTCAAATACACCGCGCTTCACCACAAAAAGACCTGCATCTCGACCTGGGAGCTCACCGAATACTGCGGCGAGGGCTCGAAGGATGAATACTTCCCCATCGGCGACGGCTTTTTCCGCCGCTACGAGGCGATAGATATGCACCAAGGCTACCGCGCATCGGTCGAATACACCTACTGCGCCGACGGGGATGATATGGTAATCTTCCGAAATGCCGCCGGACGGATGAAGAAAGAGGTATACGAGGAGAAAAAGCAGGAGTAGTTGCTAGTTGTCAGGCGCTAGTTGCTAGTTGAAGGTAGCTTTTCGCAAGCGAAAAGCAATTTATAAAAAAAGGTATAATAAAATGAAGAAAGAATTGATTAAATCTTCTATAGTCGGCGCTGTTATCATGTGGGGCGCGTCTTGGATCGGCTTTTTGGTGTCATTCATTCCGCTTTATATTTTCCGCGGGGTCTATCACGATATGGCTACAAAGGAACGCCTTGAAGATGTGATCATGACAGCATTCGGAATGCTCGGTGCAGTTGTGTTCTTACTTATTTACTATAGCCGCAATGAAGATGCCGAAAAAACCGAAATTAAAGAATCGGCTGTCCGTGCGGCTCTGTCATCCGCGATTTATGGCATTGTGTGGATAATAACGGGTTGCAATTATCTTGTGGGAGCATACGGTTTTCATCTTGCAACGCTGTTTGGAGAAAATCAAGAATATAAACCTGTCTTCACCGGCGTCATAATCAGCGCGATTATATGTATGCTTCTCTACACCGGCGCATCCATCCTCGGTTCCGCAATTGCAAGAAAGAGAAAAATCAAATCCGGAAAGCAAATCCGCGGCGAGATATAGCTTAAAAAACGCCCCTCCCGCTTGCGGGGTGGGGTGGGGTGGGCAGTCAGAGCCGCGCGAAAAATTACCCGACCGAACAGAATCAAAAGCGAAATCGAGAGGATATATCATGAGTAACTTTTTCGATAAATGGCGCGAGATCTGCGACGGCGACAATATTGAGCACCTCACTATCCCAAGAGCCATACTTTTTGGCTGGGGGCTGATGATCCTGCTCCTTCAGACACTTTCAATATTTGTGAGGATCGAGATCTTCGTACAGTTTGCCGGATGGGCGTGGCTGATCATCTTCTTCCTCTTCCATCAATACTGTCGCATCTGGAGGCATTACTACTCGGTCTTTTGGCCCATTTTCATCCACCTTTTGGCACTTGCCGCGACATTATATATTAAAGCGGGGTATTTATAATGTATACATTCTTTGAAAAGGGGCATTCTCCGATCTGCGACAAGGAAGTACTCAAAAGTTTGGGCGCGGACGTGCTCTTATACGATTCAAGGATAAATATTTCGGATTATTTCAGCGACGACATTGACGTGCTGAAAAGAAGAAGCATCGTTTTTGACGACGCGCTGAATGTCGCAGGGCTTTATGATCTGTTGAAAAGTATGAGCCGCAAGCTTTCGGCTATTTCGGACGTTCTCCGGAGCGAGAGCGAGATCGGCGACAAGGAACGCTCGATCTTCAGCGCAAAGCAGCTCGAGCTTTATTTTGAGATCATCGACGAAGCCGAAAATTATTACACCTCGCTCCCCAAAACCGAACATTTCGCATCCGAGGAGTTCGCACAGCTTTTCGATCGCATTCACGGCATCGCAACGAGTCGCGAATATCACGATCTGAAAGAAGGCACGCGCAAGCTGATCGAAAAGATCACGCGTATCAAGAGCATTTCTGTCGGCTTCAATTTTGACGCCAAGCTCTCGCCCGT
This sequence comes from Eubacteriales bacterium, assembly GCA_045541375.1. GTDB lineage: Bacteria > Bacillota > Clostridia > Oscillospirales > CAG-272 > CAG-390. Next base: position 15,390 of record JAZQJB010000155.1, read on the forward strand.
CGAGATGGGCATCATTTCCGTCAACGATCAATACATCGAATCGGGCAAGCTCGTTGATAAAATTTTGCGAATGGATTTCGCTCCGAATGGTTTGCAAGCCATCGAACCGATCATCGCAGTAAACAAATCGCTCAAGCACGACGAGTTTGAGCTTTTGCAGGATTCGATACTCCGCTCGGTCGACAAAATTTTTGTCCGCGCCGTAAAAAGTTGGCCGCGAGAATTTACGAAATATATCGAAGATCAGCTCGCGTTTCTGCTCGATCTGCTCCCCGATCTGCAATTCATTTTGGCGGTCACGAATATTCACAAAAAGCTTCTCGGCTCGGGTATGCCGGTCAGCAAGCCGATCTATCACGAAAAAAGCGCACGTATTTTCCGCGCCGAAGGACTCTATAACCCCATGCTCGCTATACGAATGAGCGAGCTTGGACAGAGCGGTATCGTTGGCAACAACTTTGAATTCGATGAAAACGGTCAGATATTTATACTTACCGGACCCAATAACGGCGGTAAATCCGTATTTCTTTCATCGATCGGTCTGGCGCAAGTGCTCGCAGGGCTCGGTATGCTCGTTCCCGCCAAACGAATCGAGATCAGCCCCGTAGACCGTCTGTTCGTTCATTTCCCCAAATATTCTAATTCGGAAAATATGGGCAGACTTGAGGATGAGTGCCTCCGAATCAAGGAAATATTCAAAGATCTCAACGCCGAGAGCCTTTGTCTTTTCGACGAGACCTTCTCCTCCACGGATTCGGAGGAAGGATGTCAGATAGCCTTCGAGATCCTTCGCGCCGTCGAAAGCCTTGGTGCACGCGCCCTGTTCGGAACGCATTTCCACAACATCGTGCGTCATATTGAGGACGAGAAGGCGGAAGGCAGATGCGTCGGTTTCGACTATCTTTCCGCAGGTATTTCCCACAATGAAAAGCGCACCTACAAAATCACGCGCACAAAACCCTCGGGCAAAAGCCACGCCTCCGATATTGCGGCGAAATACGGTTTGTCTTTCAACAGTCTGGTAAATAAATAAAATGAAAAACTACCTTCAAAAAAATCTTCCGACCTTTGCGGCATACGCATTATTATTCATATTCTTCATCTCGCTTTGCGGTTTTTCGACGGCGGTGGCGATCATTGTGTTCTTCGCGTCCTATGCCGGAACTATGACGGCAAACAGATATGGGCGGATAAAGCTGCGCAGATGCGAGCGCGAGGGAACGCTTAACTTCAAAAAGCGGCTGCTCTTTTCGTATCTTGCGCTCTTCCCGACCTATTTTATCTGGATCCTCGCCGCGATCGTCTCTTTTGATTCATCGGGCGCTTGGATGGCGATCAGCCTGCCGATAGTCATTATCAGCGCTTTGCAGACCTCACTCCTTCTCGATCTGTATTGGGCGCGCGACAAAAGGTATATTTTCTGGCTCTGGCAGATCGTTACATACGTTGCTTGCCTCTTTATCGGTCGAGGACTTGCAAAACTGGTTTGATATTCTGCTGCACTTGTGTGGTGCGGCAGAATTTTTATAAAAATTCTATGTTTTTGTGAATAAATATTCAAAAACCCCTTGACAAATGTGTTTTTTTGTAGTAAAATATCCGCATAAAGCTGAGAACGAAAGTCCACTAAGGGTTCACGTTGTGCTTCTTCAGAGAGCTGTCGGTTGGTGCGAGACAGAGGGCGGTGGATTCCGAATTACCTTTCGGGAGCTGTGTGCAGAACATATAACCTTTCGGTTATACCAAAGGCACAACGGGTTGTCTCCGTTACAGGACGACACATTGATTGATGTGCGTGAGGCTCTTGCCCGTGAGGGGAGAGTGAAACAGAGTGGTAACACGGCAAATTTAATGTCGTCTCTGTATCCATCAGGATGCGGGGGCGTTTTTATTTTCCCGCAAAACAAAAAGGAGTTATTTTAATGCCCATTACAGAAATTTTGGTCCGTAACGCGACATTTTACCCCAACGATACCGCGCTCGTTGAGATCAACGCGGCTCTCGAGCCCACCGAAAAGCTCACCTGGAAGGAATATTCCCTCATGCAATCCACTGGCGGAGAAAGCTACCGCCGCGAGATGACCTGGAGCGACTTCGACCAGCGCGCTAACCGCTTTGCAAACCTTCTTCTCACCCGCGGAATCCGGAAGGGTCAGAAGGTTGCCATCCTGCTTATGAACTGCCTTGAATGGCTTCCCGTCTACTTCGGCATTCTCAAGGCGGGCGCGATCGCGGTGCCGCTCAACTTCCGCTACACCGCGGACGAGATCAAATATTGCCTTGAAAAGTCGGATTCCGAATTTCTCGTTTTCGGCCCCGAGTTCACGGGACGTGTCGAGGAGATCTGCTCCGCGGTTCCGCAGATCAGAATGTGGACCTACGTCGGCAAGGATTGCCCCTCGTTTGCCGAAAGCTACGACAGACTTGTGACCTTCTGTTCGACCAAGCCCCCAGCGGTTCCCGTCAGCGACCGTGATTACGCCGCCATTTACTTCTCAAGCGGCACAACGGGCTTCCCGAAGGCAATTCTGCACGATCACAAGGCGCTGATGCACTCTTGCGAGGTCGAGCAGGCGCACCACTCGCAGACGCGCGAGGACACCTTCCTTTGCATCCCGCCCCTCTATCACACGGGCGCGAAGATGCATTGGTTCGGCTCATTCCTTGCAGGCTCAAAGGCAGTCCTTCTCAAGGGCACCGCACCGAAGCAGATCATCAAGACCGTCTCCGAGGAGCATTGCACCATCGTTTGGCTGCTCGTTCCGTGGGCGCAGGACATTCTTGACTCCATCGACCGAGGCGAGATCGATCTTGAAGAATACAAGCTCGACCAGTGGCGGCTGATGCACATCGGCGCGCAGCCCGTCCCCCCGAGCCTCATCAAGCGTTGGAAGGCGCACTTCCCGCACCACGAATATGACACCAACTACGGTCTTTCCGAGTCGATCGGCCCCGGATGCGTTCATCTTGGCGTTGAAAACATACACAAAGTCGGCGCGATCGGCAAGGCGGGCTACGGCTGGGAGACAAGGATCGTTGACGAACGCCGCCGCACGGTGCTTGCGGGCGAGGTCGGCGAGCTTGCCGTCAAGGGCCCCGGCGTTATGAAATGCTACTATAAAGATCCGAAGGCCACCGACGAGATCCTCGGCGAGGACGGCTGGCTCTACACGGGCGACATGGCTCGCGAGGACGAGGACGGCTTCATCTGGCTCGTTGACCGCAAAAAAGACGTCATCATCTCGGGCGGCGAGAACATTTATCCCGTTCAGATCGAAGATTTCCTCCGCTCGAACGCAAAGATCAAGGACGTTGCCGTCATCGGTATCCCCGAAAAGCGACTCGGTGAGATCACTCTTGCGGTGATCGAGGTCAAGGAAGGCGAAAATATGACCGAAGATGAAGTCAACACCTTCTGCCTTGAACTCCCCCGATACAAGCGCCCGCGCAAGATCGTCTTTGCAACCGTTCCCCGCAACCCCACGGGCAAGATCGAAAAGCCCGTTCTCCGCAAGAAATATGCAGGAGAAAGCCTCGTCCTTCAGCAAATAGAAGGCACCAATTAACTGAATATTACTTGGCAAAACAAGCAATATAATATTATCTCGCAAAAGGAGAATTATTATGAAAACCACAAGAAGAATCATCTCCGCCGTAATGGCACTCACACTCCTCATCACCTGCACGCTCACCTTCGCTTCTTGTAAGGACGACGGCAAGTATACCGTCGGAATCATTCAGCTTGTTGACCACGACGCACTCGACGCCGCGACTCAGGGCTTTAAGGATGCTCTCGTAGAAGAGCTCGGTGAAGAAAACGTAACATTCGACTATCAGAACGCAGGCGGCTCTGCCGACACCTGCGGAACCATCGCAAACACCCTCGTTTCGAAGAGGGTCGACCTCATTATGGCAAATGCGACCTCGGCTCTCCAGGCTGCCGCAAACGCAACCGTCAATATCCCGATCCTCGGCACTTCGATCACCGACTACACCACCGCCCTTGATCTTAAAGACTTCAACGGCACCGTTGGCGGCAATATCTCGGGCACTTGCGACCTCGCTCCCCTCACCGAGCAGGCAAAGATGATCAAGGAAATGTTCCCCGATGCAAAGAAGATCGGCATCCTCTTCTGCTCCGCAGAGCCCAACTCGCAGTTCCAGTCGAACGTCATCAAGCCCGAGCTTGAGGCTATGGGCTACACCGTCAGTGAATTCAAGTTCACCGACACCAACGATGTCACCGCTGTGACTCAGGCTGCCGCTGCCGCAAGCGACGTTATCTACATCCCCACCGATAACACCGCCGCATCCTGCACCGAGACCATCTACGGCGCAATGACAGGCAAGAAGACCCCCATCGTTGCGGGCGAAGAAGGCATCTGCAAGGGCTGCGGAGTTGCGACCCTTTCGATCAGCTACTATGACCTCGGCTACGCAACCGGCAAGATGGCTGCCAAGATCCTCAAGGGCGAGGCAAAGATCGCCGAAATGCCCATCGAATACGCTTCCGCAACCACAAAGAAGTACAATCCCGTGATCTGCGCTGACCTTGGAATCACTCCTCCCACCGGTTATGAAGCTATCGTAATCGAAGAGGCTCAATAAATCAAAATCAACGTTCTCCCACCGTCGAGCTTCGGCGGTGGGAAAAGGAATTCATTATGCTGAACTACATTGCTTCTCTGCCCGGCGCCATATCTCAGGGACTTATCTGGGGAATTATGGCGATCGGCGTTTATCTGACTTATCGAATACTCGATTTTGCCGACCTTACGGTTGACGGCTCGATCTGCACGGGCGCGTGCGTATGCGCGATGTCCGTCGTCAGCGGTCTTCCCCTTTGGCTTGCAATGCTCCTTGCCACCATCGCGGGTATGCTTTCGGGACTCGTCACCGCGCTTTTCAACACCGCGCTCGGCATTCCCCCGATCCTTTCGGGCATTCTGACCCAGCTGATCCTCTGGTCGGTCAATCTTAAAATACTCGGAAAGGCAAATCAGGCACTTTCCGCGCGCAACTATAAGCTCCTTGTCACACAGCTCAATCCCGCTTGGCAGAACATTCTCGTCCTCGTGATCTCTTGCGGCGCCGTGATCGGACTTCTTTACTGGTTCTTCGGAACAGAAACGGGAAGCGCGATCCGCGCGACGGGCAACAACCCCGCAATGAGCCGCGCGCAGGGCATCAACACGAACGTGATGAAGCTCATCGGACTCGTTCTCTCGAACGGTCTTGTCGCGCTTGCGGGCGCACTGCTTTCGCAGTTCCTCGGTCAGGCGGACATCAATATGGGTAAGGGCGCGATCGTCATCGGTCTTGCCGCCGTTATCATCGGCGAGGCGATCTTCGGTCGCAAGGTCCGCAATTTTGCGCTCTCGCTCCTCTGTGTGATCGGAGGCAGCATCGTTTACTACCTCGTTTACCAGACTGTAATCTACCTCGGTCTTGACACAGACCTGCTCAAAATGCTCTCGGCAGTTATGGTCGCGATCTTCCTTGCGATCCCCTACCTCAAGAGCAAAGCAAAAGCAAAACCGAAAAAATCCACCGACGGGGAGGGACAGAAAAATGCTTGAGCTTATCGGCGTTAAAAAGACATTCAACCCCGGCACGGTAAATGCAAAAACCGCACTCGCGGGGATCGATTTGCACCTTAAAGAGGGAGATTTTGTAACCGTCATCGGCGGCAACGGCGCGGGCAAATCGACAACGCTGAACGCGATCGCGGGAAGCTGGCCGATCGATGAAGGAAAGATCATCATCGGCGGCAACGACGTCACCCATATGCCGGAGCATCGCCGCGCGCAATTTCTCGGCAGAGTTTTCCAGGACCCGATGCTCGGCACGGCGGCAAATATGGAGATCGAGGAAAACCTCGCCCTCGCCGCAAGACGCGGAAAGACGCGAAGCCTCCGCTGGAGGATCACGGATGCCGAAAGAAAGCAATACCGCGAGCTTCTTTCCACCCTTGAGCTTGGACTTGAGGACAGAATGACCGTCAAGGTCGGACTGCTTTCGGGCGGTCAAAGACAGGCGCTCACACTGCTGATGGCAACCATCAACCGCCCGCATCTTCTCCTCCTCGACGAGCACACCGCCGCACTCGACCCGAAGACTGCCGCAAAGGTGCTTGAAACCACCGACCGCATCATCTCGCAGATGGGACTGACCGCAATGATGGTCACCCACAATATGCGCGACGCGATCACCCACGGCAACCGCCTGATCATGATGAAAGACGGCAAGATCATCCTCGACATCGCAGGCGAGGAAAAGAAGAACCTCACCGTCGAGAACCTGCTTGAAATGTTCTCCAAGAAGAGCGGCGAAGAATTCGCCTCCGACCGCGCCCTCCTCTCTTAACCACCCAACTAAACAGCCAAAAAGTTTTGATCAAACTTTTTCAAAAGT
>JAZQJB010000156.1:0-28873 GCA_045541375.1 Eubacteriales bacterium
CCCCGCAGGCTGTTTGGAAGGAGTAAAACCTCCCCACGGGGAGGTTTTCGCTCCTTCACCTTTTTATAAATCTTCCAATGATCGAAATCGCGATAACTACCGCGCCGACGATATAAGTGGGCCAGAAAATGTACGAATACATAACGAGCCAATCAAACATCGTCCAACTTTCGATCGAAATTTTGTATATGCCGAAAGCGAACGGCAGAACGAAAGGAACAATGCCAATTATTAAGATAATGTTCCAGATAAGGTTCTTTTTCATAGGGATTCTCCTTTATAGAGAGGTGTAAAGCCGATTGGCTAAATAATTCTATTCAGCAAGGGGTGACAGAGATCAATACTTCCCTACAATCGGGAAGTATTGACTCTGTCCAAAATGTCGAAGCGAAGCTTCGCCATTTTGAAGCACGGAGGCAAAAGCTGAAGCTTTTGCATTGAATCGAGGCGCTGTCTCGAGCTCTGCCACCTTTTGAAAAAGGTGGACGAAAACTTACCGCTGCTGTCGCCTTTAGTTAAATTAAAAATTTTCGAGCGCAGCGAGAAAATTCACCGCAACTTTTCACTTTCCACTTTTCACTTTCCACTTGCGTAAGCATCAAGCGCCGCCGGCACCTCGCCGTACTCCGCAAGCAATCGCTCGGCGGTCTCTCTGTCGGCGTCAGAAAGTTGCATAATGATGCGTGTTGCGCGTTCGACGAGCTTTTCGTTGGTCGGGCGGACGTTTACCATAAGGTTCGAGCGCACTTTGCCCGTCTTTATCATCGCGCAGGTGGAGAACATATTAAGTATCAGTTTCTGTGCCGTGCCGGCTTTGAGTCTTGTGGAGCCCGAAATTACCTCGGGTCCGACGTAAACCGAAACGGCAATATCAGCGCAGTTTTCCATAAGCGAGCCGGGGTTGCAGGTTACGGAGATCGTCTTGCAGCCGAGTTCTTTTGCCTTTTTGAGTGCGCCGATGACGAAGGGCGCGCGTCCCGATGCGGAAAGTCCGACTACAACGTCGCCTTTGGTCGCGCCGTCGGCTTCGATGGCGGACATACCCTTTTCCTCGCTGTCCTCGGCGTTCTCTGTCGCGCGGAAAACGGCTTCCTTGCCGCCCGCGATAACGCCGCGGAAAAGATCATAGTCAACGCCGAAGGTGGGCGGGCATTCGGAGGCATCGACGATGCCGAGTCTGCCCGAAGTGCCGCAGCCGATATAAACGACGTGGCCGCCCGCCTCGATGGCTTCGCTTATCATATCAATAGCCGCCGCGATCTCGGGGAGTGCCTCGTCGATGCCGTCCTCGACGGCGCGGTTTTCCTGATTGATCAGGCGCACCATTTCGAGCGAGGAAAGCTTATCAATGTCCATTGTGCGAGGGTTTCTGCCCTCGGTCTTCAAAATGTCGTAATTATCTCTCATGTCAATATCTCTTGGGCTCGAAGCCTTCAAAAACGGGGATGTCGCCCTTTGCCTTGGCTTCGCCGTAAAGCTCGGGGGTGTTTACTGTCCAGGTGAAGGTCAGGACGTTATAAAGCTTCTTGCACATCACGAGGGGCAAAAGCTTCGGGTGGCGGCAGTCATAGGAGATGTAGTCGGGCTGTGCGATACAGTTGAGCACCATTGTGGTTGCGATGAAGCGAGTGAAAATGTTGCCCTTGTGTCCCTTTGCAAGGAAGTTCGAAACGAGCACGCCGCGCACAACTCTCGGGCGGTTCTTGCGATACCAGGAGATGAGCATCGGGTTGAAGGATTTGACCGAATAGAATCTGTCTTCCTTGTCCATAAGCTTCGACAGCTCAACGCAAAGGCGGGGATCGTTGCCTTTAAGTTCGATGCAAAGGGGTGTTGTGGGGTCGATTCCCGCAAGGACGTCTTCGAAAAGCGGGATCCTTTCGTAGGTGCCCTTGATCTCCATCCAGGAAAGCTCGGAAGCTGTCTTTGAATCAACGCGCTCGGTGCGGTCGCACATACGCTGGAGAGTGTCATCGTGGAAAACGACTACTTGATTGTCCTTCGAGAGACGGACATCGAGCTCGATGCCGTAGCCCTCGCGCTCGGCGGCGTAGAAAGCCTGCATGGTGTTTTCAACGGCAAAGTCGCCGTGGAGTCCGCGGTGGGCATAGTCCACCTTGAGGGGCTCAACCGAGGTCTTGGGCTGGGGACGGGGACGGAGAAGGAAAACGTAAAGCGCGGAAAGTACGATAAGTGCAAGAAGGATATAAACGATTGTCATTTGAATTTACCTCATTTCGTGGGTTTGGAGTCGCCGTGACGGACGAAGAGCATTGTGATGAACGCGCCTGCTGCGAAGATAGCGGCGTAGGGGAAGAGGATCTTGAGTCCGAAGGAGTCCATAAGATAACCCGAAACGACGGGGGTGAGGGTCTGTGCCGCCATACTTGCGGTGTAGTAGAAGCCGGTGTACTTGCCGACGTTACCGCCGCGCGCAAGCTCGACGACCATGGGGAAGGAGTTGACGTTGATGGTTGCCCATCCGATACCCGCGATGGCGAAGAGGATCATCATAACGGGCAGGGGAGTTCCCGCGTCAAGGAATGATGCGGTGAGGAACGCGCCAGAGAGCATAATAACGCCCGCAAGGATCGTCTTCTTTCTGCCGAACTTGGTGGCAATGAAGCCGACGGGGAGATATGCGATGAGGGCGGCGATGTTTGCAACGAGAAGGGTGGAGTTGTAGTCAAGCTGGAGAACGCGTCCCGCATAGACCGAGTATTTGCTCGTTACGGCGTTGTAGCCGAAGAACCAAAGTACGACGGATGCAAGAAGAAGGATGAGCGAGAGTCTTTCCGCGCCCGAAAGCTTGCGGTTGCCGGATGCGTCATCCTCGTCGTTGCCCTCTTGGATAGCATTTTCACGGCTGATCTCTTCCATTTCCGCAACGAATTTGCGCTCGCGGACGGTTGAAAGGAAGATCACAAGGCTGACAAGCATAATTCCCGCAACGATGCAGAAATAGCCTGTGTAGGGCATATACGTGTTCTTGGTCGAGCCCGTGGCAAGAATCATACCGAGTCCGAGGATAAGGCTTCCGCCAATGGTGCCCATCAGATTGATGACGGCGTTAGCCTTGGAACGCAAGGGGCGCGGTGTAACGTCGGGCATCAGCGCAACGGCGGGAGTGCGGAATGTCGCCATTGAAAGGAGCAACACAAAGAGCACGGCGATGAAGGTTATCAGCGCGGAAGGATCCTTGCCGACGATCTCGCGTGCGATATAAGCCGAGCGCGCGGGAACGACGAAATTGGTGTAATCGGGGTTTGCCTTGCCGTTTTCAAGCGTGGGCGAGAGGGTGAGGAACTCCTCGCGGGAGAATTCATCCGAGAGGGTGTATTCAACGCCGTCGGGAGTCGCGAGGGGCGAGCCGTAGTCATAATCATAAAGGACTGCGCGTGCTTCCTCGGAGTTGATGTCGGCAATGTTACCAAGGCGGTCAAGCTGCATCGAATCGACGAAGGAAAGCGAAATGAGCGCAGTCGCCGCGATCAGAGTACCGAAGATGATGAAGGGTGTGCGGCGTCCGAGCTTGGATTTTGTCTTATCCGAAAGGATGCCGAAGAGGGGAAGAAGGAAGAGCGCGAGAATGTTGTCGATAGCCATAATTGCGCCCGACCAGAACTGCGACATACCGAAGCGGTCGGTCAGGATCTTGGGAACGATGGTGTCATAAGCCTGCCAGAAGGCGCAAATGAGGAAAAATGCGAATCCCACGCAAAGCGTGCGTTTGTAATTCAGTTTCATTTTGAGCTCCTTATATCATTTTAATAAAAATCAAAAGACAACAACAGCGGTAAGTTTTCGTCCACCTTTTTTCAAAAGGTGGCAGATTCTTAAGGCGGAGCCTTAAGTCGACCTCCGCAGAGGTCGAAATTCTCTCCGTGCTTCAAAACGGCGACGCCCCGTCGACGTTTTGGAAGGAGTAAAACCTGCCGCTCGCGGTAGGTTTTGCTCCTTCATTCTCTAAAAATCATTTCCGTCTATCAAAAATGTACTTCGCTTTAAGAACCGCAGCGATAGTTTTTCCATCGGTTATCTCGCCCGAGACGCACATTTCGGCGAGCTTTTCGAGCGGAATTGCCTCAACGTCGATGAACTCGTCGTCATCGGGGTCGGTCTCACCGATCGAAAGCCCCTCGGCAATATACATCGAGATGACCTCACCGAGGATCGCGGGGGAGGGGACGAAGTCGCCGATGTGAGTCAAGGTCTCGCAAACAGCTCCCGTTTCCTCACGCAGCTCGCGCAGAGCCGCCGCGGGGCGGTCAGTCTCACCGGGCTCAAGCTTGCCCGCGGGAATTTCAAGGAATACGCGCCCGTGTGTGTAACGGAACTGACGCACACAGAGCACCTCGCCTTTTTCATTTATCGGAACGACGCAGACCGCACCGGGATGACCGACGTATTCGCGCGTTGCCTCCTTGCCGTCGGGAAGCGTTACACGGTCGACCATAACGTGAAGTATCTTGCCCGAATAGACCTCGTTGCTGTCTATCTTGCGCTCTATCATATCAAAATTTTGCATTTTGGGTCACCTCAAATTTAAGAAATAATAACGTTGTTTTTGTTGCTGAATAAATCATTGAACATATCATCGTGCTGCTTGTTCAGCAGTTGCGGTGCATCATTTTTCTTGAAGAACCTTAATTCTAATGTTTCCTCATCATCGATCGATAATTCGCCTGAATCGATCTTGCAGAGAAAGAATGCAAGTATCGGTTGAGCTTCGTCGCCGTTCGGGTATTTGTCCGAATACGCCGAATAGATACCTATTAGCTTTTCTATGCTCACATTTAATCCGGTTTCTTCTTTTACCTCGCGGCGCAACGCTTCCTCGAAGGTTTCACCGAGCTCCATTACTCCGCCGGGGAATCCCCATACGTGTCGATCGGCTCTCTTTTGTAAAAGAACTTCGCCGGATTCATTTAGTATTGCCGCGCCGACGCAGTTCAAGAAAATCTTGTCATGCCCAACCTTGGATCGGATGAATTTGATATAATCCATTAAAGCCACCGTGTATTTTATATTATAAAAATATTTATAGAATAATTATACACCATTTTTTCCCTCTTGTAAAGATTTTTTTGCATACTTACGCACCTCTTTTGAAATTTCTATTGCATATTTCGGGGAATTGTGATAAAATTATAAAAACTAATGCAAAAGATGGGCGGTGGAAGCGAATGCAACTTGACGATACACGCACGCGGGCTTTGCTTGGCGAGGAGGGCGTGAACAGATTGAGATCGGCGCACGTTGCGGTCTTCGGGCTTGGCGGCGTGGGCGGGCATCTATGCGAGGCGCTTGCACGCGCGGGAGTCGGCGAGCTGACGGTCGTTGACGGCGACACGGTTTCTGCGTCGAACGTAAACCGCCAGATCATTGCGACGCAGGATACCGTCGGCAGACCGAAATCCGAGGTTATGGCAGAGCGCATTCTTTCGATCAATCCCGAATGTAAGGTGCATCCCGTCAATCTCTTTTATCTGCCCGAAAATGCCGATGAGATCGACCTCTCGCAGTTCGATTTCATTGCCGACGCGGTCGATACCGTTGCGGCGAAGGTCGAGCTTATCTGCCGTGCTGATGCGGCGGGAGTTCCCGTTATCGCCTCAATGGGCGCGGGAAACAAGCTTTATCCCGAGCGTTTCCGCATATCCGACATCAGCAAAACGAGCGTCTGCCCGCTTGCGAAAATTATGCGGAAGAAGATGAAGGAAAAAGGTATCAAGAAGCTTGACGTCGTCTGGTCGGACGAAGAGCCGATCAAGGCGCAAGGGCTTGAGAGCGAAAACGGCAGAAACACGCCGGGAAGCCTGTCTTTCGTACCGGGAGCGGTAGGGTTGATTATGGCGGGACATATTATCCGAAAGATAGTGCAGAGTTAAGAGTTCAGAGTGCAGAGTTAAGGTGAATTTTCGCCGAGGCGAAAATTTTCGATTTATATCAAACTCCGTAGTACATTGTTAGCATAAAAACAACACTTGTTTATCGTACTAAATTACTTTTCTCAAAAGAAAGGAACATAAAATGAAATTCGACAGAGAAAAATACTTATCATATTGTTTTGACGCCGTGAAGCGTCTGATGGACGTGCCTTCGCCGAGCGGATATTCGCGCGAGATCGCTTCGCTGCTCGCGGATATTGCGGATGAGCAGGGGCTCTCTCTTGAGGCTACCAAGAAGAGCTGCTTCTTTATGACCTACGAGGGCAAGGATCATTCTTCCGCGCTCGGTGTTGCGGCGCATTGCGACACTCTCGGCGCGATGGTTCGCTCGATCGACGGAAACGGCGACCTCAATTTTGCTCCCGTCGGCGGAGTGCTTTGCAACTCGCTTGACGGCGAATATTGCTTCGTTATCACCCGCGAGGGTAAGAGATACACGGGAACTATCCTCTCGCGTTCTCCCTCGGTCCACGTATATTCGGATGCGCGCAGCCGCTCGCGTGACGCGGACAATATGTACGTTCGCCTCGACGAGAACGTAAAGAGTGCGGCAGATACCCGTGCGCTCGGCATTGAAAACGGCGACTATATATGCTTCGATCCCAAGACCGTCGTTACCGAAAGCGGCTATCTTAAGTCCCGCTTCATCGACGACAAGGCAAGCGTGGCTTGCATTCTCACCGCCTTCAAGGTCATGAAGGATGCGGGCATCGTTCCCGAAAAGGACATTAAATTCCTCGTTTCGATGTATGAGGAGGTCGGTCACGGCGCGGCGTTCGTGCCCGAGAATCTCGAGTCGATGCTTGCCGTTGATATGGGATGTATCGGCAAGGATCTCAAGTGCGACGAGCACACTCTTTCGATCTGCGCCAAGGATGCGGGCGGTCCTTATGACTATGAGCTGACCTCGAAGCTGATCGATATGGCAAAGGCGGCAGAGCTTCCTTATTGCGTTGACCTCTACCCCTATTACGGCTCCGACGTTGGAGCTATGTGGCGTGCGGGTCACGACGTTCCCGGCGCGCTGATCGGCCCCGGCGTTCACGCCTCGCACGGTATGGAGCGCACCCACGCAGACGCGCTCGTTGCAACCGTTGAGCTCATTTTAATGTATCTGGGAGTATAAGACTATGGAAAAGATCAAGGTTGGTATTATCGGTCTCGGTTGCCGAGGAAAGACAATGGGAACTCTCGTTGCCGAGCACGAAAACTGCGCGGTCACCGCTATCTGCGACGAATATCAGGACAGATGCGACGATATGAAGGAAAAGATCGCGGCTCTCGGACACGATCCCAAGATCTATCTGAATTATGAGGAGCTCATCGCTTCGCCCGAAGTCGAGATGGTCTTCGTCTTCTCGGCTTGGGAAAACCACGTTCCCGCGGCTGTCGCTTCGATGAAGGCGGGCAAGCCGGTTGCTTTCGAGGTTGGCGGCGCTTACTCCATCGACGAGTGCATTCAGCTTTGCGAAGCTCACCGCGAGACGGGGACGCCCGCGATGATGCTTGAAAACTGCTGCTACGGCAGACTTGAGCAGACTCTTTACGCGATGAACGCGGACAATTTCTTCGGCGAGATCGTCCACCTTTGCGGCGGCTATTGCCACGACCTTCGCGAGGAGATCTCGATGGGTCTTGTAAACCGTCATTACCGCCATCGCAACTACCGCAACCGTTGCGGCGAGAACTATCCCACCCATGAGCTCGGCCCGCTCAACGTGCTTCTCGGCATCGGTCACGGCAACAAGTTCACAAGTGTTTCGTCCTTCTCCTCCAAGAGCGCGGGACTTGATACTTACATCAAAAATCACCCCGACCGCGACCAGACTTACGCCGACGGCAAGTGGGCGCAGGGCGATATTATCACAACGATCCTTACCACCGAATTCGGGCAGACCGTGCGCCTGACTCTCGACACCACCCTGCCGCGTCCCTATTCGCGCGGACTTGAGATCCACGGCACAAAGGCTTGGTTTATGCAGGATAATATGTCGGTCTACAGCGACGCCGACCACAAGGAAAGCGACCACTTCAAGTGGAAGAATTTCTGGGGCAACTATTCGCAGTATGAAGAAAAATATATGCCCAAGCTCTGGCGCGACTATCTTGACGCAGGCATCAAGAAGGGTCACGGCGGAATGGACTTCCTCGTCCTTGACTCCTTCATCACCGCGATCAAAGACGGCACACCCGTACCGATAGATATTTACGACTCTGCCATCCTCATGGCAGTAACGCCCCTTTCCGAGCAGTCGATCAAGCAGGGCGGCGCGCCCATGGCATTCCCCGATTTCACTGCCGGAATCGAGAAGAGAACGGGAGCGGAGGGCAAGTATAAGCTGTTTTAAGCAAAGTGGACAGTGGACAGATAAGAGTGGACAGTGGTTAGTGGACAGTGGACAGAAAGATGCGGGTTGCTGCAATAATTTTGTGCAAAACATAGAGTTTTTGTATTATACTAAAGAGTAATAAGCAATAAAAAATACTCTCGGATATTTGAAGGAATTCAAGATATCCGAGAGTTTTATATATTTAAATTATTTGTTTAATAATGAACAGAAAAGATAAATAAAAATATCATTCGCATCTTTCTGTTCACTGTCCACTAACCACTGTCCACTCTGATCTGGCCACTGTCCACTCTGATCTGCCCACTAATTTCCCCGTTTCCCACCTTTTTAGGGGTTACATTTCGTCGCAAAATAGATTATAATTATAGTGTAACGAAATTTTTGCGAGGTTGATATGGAACTTATTCTTATAAGCAATTCGAAGCTCAAGATAATGTTGAGCGCCGAAGATATGAAAAAGTACAATATCGAATGCGACGGTGAGAGTGCGCTGAGGCGCGGGTTCAAGCCCGTGCTTGAGATGGCGCACAATGATTGCGGATTCGATATCGAAAGCGGGCGGTTGCTCGTTCAGGTCTTTCCATCGAGGGGTGGCGGCTGCGAGATGTTTGTCACGCGCGTCGCTCTTTCGAGCGGAATAAAGGAAACCGACGCGTCGGTATGCATTTTTGACACGATACAGTCGATGATCGCGCTTTGCCGCATCCTTCACACGCGCGGTTTTGGCAAAAGCAGTTCTGCTTATGCGCTCCCCGAGGGCGCGTTTGCCTTGATACTTCCCGAATTTGACCGCGATGAGCGTCTGCCGCTCGAGGCGGCGGTGATAAATGAATTCGGATGCCGCCGCGACTGCGAAAAGATCGAAGGATACATAAAAGAGCACGCTCGCCCCATTTTTGCGGAGAATGCGGTGCAGAGATTGTCGGAATTTTGCTAAATCGCTTGACAATCGCTCCGAGGATTGATATAATTAATATATGAATCCTTCGGAGGTTTTAGATATGGATAACATAGATGCAAGATGGGAAGCTCTCGAGGCGAAGTGCCGCGAGTGCACGAAGTGCTCCCTTTGCGAAACGCGCACGAATTGCGTTTTCGGAACGGGTAACAGGAATGCAGATCTGATGTTCGTCGGCGAAGCACCCGGCGAGCAGGAGGATCTTTCGGGCACGCCCTTCGTTGGTCGCGCGGGACAGCTCCTTGACCGTTTTCTTTACGCCGTTGACATCAAGCGCGAGGACGTGTATATCGCGAATATCCTCAAATGCCGTCCGCCCAAGAACCGCGATCCTCTCCCCGCAGAGGAGGATGCGTGCATAGATTTTCTCCGCGAGCAGGTAAGGCTCATCCGTCCGAAAGTGATCGTCTGTCTCGGCAGGATCGCGGCTATGAGGCTCATCAAGCCCGATTACAAGATCACGCAGGAGCACGGAACCTGGGTCGAGAAGGGCGATTTCGCAATGACCGCCGTCTTCCACCCCGCCGCACTTCTCCGCGATCCGCGCCGCAAGGAAGATATGCTGAATGATATGAAGGCGATAAAAAAACGCCTTGATGATATTAATTAATGAAAGGATAAAAGACTATGAAAAAGATCACGATTATACTTTTGGTTCTGTGTATGACCCTTCCCTCATTTGCGGCTTGCGCGGGAGGCTCGGGCGAAGAAACAACGGCGGCGGAGATACCCGTAGAAACGACTCTTGAGGAAACCACCGCACCCGTACCCACGGGAATTATTCTCGCATCTAATGGCGCAAGCGATTACGTCATCGTCCGCCCCACCGAGTGTCAGAGCTTTATTCTCGACGCTATGTCCGATCTTCGTAAGACGGTCGCCGACAAATACGGCGTCACTCTGAAGCCGCAGGATGACTGGGTTAAGGGGCTCGCGAAGGGTGAGACTTACACTTCCGAGGCTCCCGAAATACTTATCGGTGAGACAAACCGTCCCGAAAGCATTGAGGTCCTTGCTTCGCTCCAGCCGGGCGAGTACAAGGTCTGCGTCAGCGGAAATAAGCTCGTTCTTATCGGTACGACCGATTATTTGACCGGCCTTGCGGTTCAGGAATTCGTAAAGTACGTAAAGGAAAGCGCGGAAGCGTCCGAGCTTACGGTATCGAACGATTATACTGTTCTGAAGTCGCAGGATGATTTCAACAAGATCCTTATGGGCATAACCATGTATGCAATGGGCGACAGCTATTTCGGCGGTTCTTCGCTTGGCAAAGAGGCAACCTGGGTAAATATGCTCGGCGAAAAGTACGGAATGGATTACGTCAATTACGGCATAGGCGGAAGCACAATGTCGGATTACGTAACCGACAAGAATCCTATGGTTCTGCGTTATACCCGAATGGCAAAGGGCGATGCTGACATCATCCTTCTCGAGGGCGGACGAAACGACCGCTCGAATGAGGTTCCGATCGGCGATCTCGAATCGCGCGATTCAAAGACCTTTATGGGAAGCATCAATATTATGCTTGACGGTATGCTCAAGACCTACCCGAACGCGCTCATTATTCTGGTAACTCCCTGGAATCATACCGGCAAGGTCGCCGCAACAGGACTTTCGAATGTCGATTACGCCAACGCAATGCGTAAGCTCGCGGAGCACCGCAATGACAAGAGGATCGTCTGCCTCTATGCGGCAGACCCGAGTCTTGTCGGCGTTGATATGAACAGTGCAAGCTTCCGCGCAAAATACTGTATAAAGGATACCGACGTAAGTCACCTCAACCTTGACGGTATGAAGATGGTACTGCCCTTTATGGAGCAGTTTATCGCTTCGGAATACGCGAAATTCAAGGGACAATAATTATATATACAACAAAAAATCGGGGCGAGCCCGATTTTTTGTTTCATAATAGTATTTTAAGCTTATTAAAAGTTCCTTCACTCGCCGTCGTCAGCGGCAATCTGCAATAGGGTTTGCATATTCCCATCAGCGACAGCGCGGCTTTTACAGGGATGGGATTTACCTCGCAGAACAGGGTATCGGCGAGGGGTAAAAGCGAGGCGGAGAGATCCTTTGCTTCGCGTATTTTGCCCTCGGCGTAGGTGTGGCAGAGGGCGGATGTTTCCTTTGGCTTGACGTTTGAAAGCACCGAAATTACGCCCTCGGAACCGAGCGAAAGCAGGGGTAAAGTGGCGTTGTCGTTGCCCGCCCAGAGACAGGATTCTTCCCCAAAATAAGACAAAAATTGCGCTCCGTAGGCGATGTCACCGGTCGCATCCTTGATGCCGATTATGTTCGGAATGGCGAAAAGCTCGCCCCAGACCGAGGGCGGGATCGTCATTCCCGTGCGCGAGGGGACTGTGTAGACGATGATGGGCAGGGAGGTCGCCGCGGCTATCTCTCGGTAGTGTCGGACGAGCCCCGAAGGGGTGCATTTGTTGTAATAGGGGGTGACAGCGAGGAGCGCATCGGCGCCGTTTTGCTCCGCCGCGCGAGCTTTTTCGACTGCGTGCTCGGTGCAGTTAGAGCCGACTCCCATGATGACGGGAACGCTCTTTTGCACCGTCTTGACTGCTTCGCAAAGGAGAGTCAGGCACTCATCGTCGGACAGGGTCGGTGTCTCTCCCGTCGTACCGCAGACGAGGAGCGCGTCGATGCCCTCGTCGAGCTGAAAACGCAAGAGTTTTCGGTAAGAATCGAGGTCGAGAGCGCCGTTTTGCTCAAATGGCGTGACAAGCGCCGTCGCCGCACCGAAAAACAAAGAAAATTTACTCAAAATTTGCTCCTTTCTCAAAATAAATATTGCTTTTTTCGCGGTTTTATTATATAATATATATAATAGGCTAATTATACTTAATGAGAGATTAAAAATGAGCGATATTATCATAAATGCAAAGCCCGAAACGAATCTTTGCACGTCCGATTTTGACTATTTTCTCCCCGAGGAGCAGATAGCGCAGCACCCCGCCGAGCCCCGCGATTCCTCGCGCCTGCTCTGCGTTGACCGAAAAAGCGGTGAGCTTTCGCACAAGCATTTCTACGATCTTATCGATCATCTGCGCGAGGGCGACACGCTTGTTGTCAACGATTCAAAGGTAATTCCCGCCCGTCTTTACGGACACGCCGAGGGCAGAGAAGAGGCGATGGTCGAGCTTCTACTTCTCCGTCAGCGCGGCGACGATCTTTGGGAAACTCTCGTGAAACCCGGAAAACGCGCTCGCCTCGGAATGAAGATGGTCTTCGGAAACGGAGTCCTCACGGCAACGGTCGAGGATATTGTCGAGGAAGGCAATCGACTCGTCAGATTTGAATACGACAAAAATTGTTATGCGAATGTTTACGATATGCTCTCCGAGGTCGGCGTTATGCCCCTGCCGCCCTACATCACGGAGAAGCTTCGCGATAAGTCCCGCTACCAGACAGTATATGCTCGTCGCGAGGGTTCTGCCGCCGCGCCGACAGCGGGGCTTCACTTCACCCCCGAGCTCCTTGAGCGCATCAAAGCGAAGGGAGTCGCCGTCGTTCCCGTAATGCTCCACGTGGGGCTTGGAACCTTCCGTCCCGTCAAAGAGGAGAACATCGGCGAGCACATCATGCACACCGAATATATTTCGGTAAGCGAGGAAAGTGCAAACATTATCAACAGCCGCCGCGCCGCGGGCGGACGAACCATCTGCGTCGGCACAACATCCTGCAGAACGCTTGAAAGCGTTTCGGACGAGAACGGCATCGTTCATCCGATCAGCGGCGACACGGGCATTTTCATCTATCCCGGCTACCGCTTCAAGGCGACCGACGCGCTGATAACCAACTTCCACCTTCCCAAATCGACGCTTCTGATGCTCGTTTCGGCTTTCTACGAGCGCGAGAAGATGCTCGAGGTCTACAATACCGCCGTCCGCGAGAAGTATAGATTCTTCTCCTTCGGCGATGCGATGTTTATTGAATAAGATATTGACAATATCACGATACCGTGATATAATGTAGGCAGGTTATACCCGAAAGGAGAACGATATGCCTGTTTTATCAAGATTTTACGGAATAATAATCCGAATGTATTTTCTACAAAGCGAGCACAATCCGCCGCATATTCACGCGATATACAACGAGGATGTTGCAGCGATAGATTTTACGACCGGAGAAGTGCTTGACGGTTACCTTCCAAATAAGGCGCTTGAAATGGTTCGTGAGTGGATCTCTATGCATAAAGATACCTTGATGGAGATATGGAAAACTCAGGAGTTCAAGAAGATTCCGCCGCTTGAATGATTGGAGGCTGAATTATGTTTCACAAGATAAAAAACGTTTTTCCTCTGCCCGATTACAGGCTCAGCGTGCAATTTTCAGAAGGAATTACAAAAATTTACGACGTAAAGACCTTGTTTGAAAAAATTCCGGATTTTCTGGAGTTGCGCGATAACGCCGAGTTTGAGTGTGTGTCTGTGGATGTGGGTGGATATGGGATCGTTTGGAACGACGATCTCGATCTTTCCTGCGATGAGCTTTGGGAGAATGGAGTTCAAGTTGATACGCCGTTTGACGGTTTGATGTCCTTTGGTGATGCGACGGAGCTTTGGGGCTTGAATGAAAGCACACTTCGAAAGGCTATATCTTACGGAAAGCTTGTCAACGGAGTGGATGTTTGCAAATTTGGCAAACAATGGGTAGTTTCTGTGGATGCGATGAAAAGAGAATACGGATCTACCGCGAGAAAATCAATTCAATGAGGAAAAAATGAACGGAGTAATAGATTTCAAAATATGGTCCCGCCTCTCGCCGGACGAGGATTTCAGACTGCCGAAGATCAGCGATTGCACGCTTGAGCTGATCGAAAACCGAGAGGCATCGCGCGAGGAGATACCCGCGGAGATACTTCTTTCTCTTGACGGCATCTGCCACCTCGTTCACGCGCGCCTTTCGGACTACGAGTTCGAAAGCTCGGAGCAGTACGCGCGCAAATT
This sequence comes from Eubacteriales bacterium, assembly GCA_045541375.1. Taxonomy (GTDB): domain Bacteria; phylum Bacillota; class Clostridia; order Oscillospirales; family CAG-272; genus CAG-390. The sequence continues at coordinate 14,222 of JAZQJB010000156.1, forward strand.
TGCGATAAAGCTTGCGGGTTCGCTTGACGGAGCGGTTGAGGAAACCGGCAAATCGATCGTCTTTTGTGCCGAAAAGCTTCTGCCGCCGCAGATCACGGAATTCACCCCGATGCTTACGCTTTCGGTCTGGTTCCCCTGCGAAAAGCAGTTTGCGGATCTTTATGAGGATATAGTTTCTCTGCTCGAGAGAGAATTGCCCTTTGCGCTTCCGTCGAAGTACGGAAAAGAAATGCCGCCCGAGCAGACTTATGACGATAAAAACGCTTTTATTGAGTTCTTGAAGGACACTCCTGCGCCGATCTGGTACGCGCAGAAGCCCGTCACTCACGTTCATATCAACGACGCGAACCGCGCCGAGGCAAAGCGCGCGGGACTTCGCACCAACCGAATTTCGATCCGTATGCCCGATGCTCTTTATGAGATCGAGGAGTGGAAATTCGCGCTTCGCAGGCTGCTGAAATCGCTGACTCTGACTGTTGGCGGCTTCTTCGGGCAGATCTGCCGCGGCGAAAGCGGAGTTATTTCCTGGTGGTGGCAGGGCGTGCCGCTTGAGCTTGGCGTTGCCTGCACCTTCGGCGAGCCTTATTACTCGCTCATCCCCGATTGCGTCGAAAAGGGCGAAAAGATCGCGGATGGCGTGGCGTATTTCGAGGAGCCTTACGGTCCTTACGTACCCACCGAGCTCGTTTCGATGCCGAAGAAGAAGCTTTTCGGCAAGGACAGAAGATACCCCGACGATTTTTCCGCCGCGGCGAATAATCCGATAAAGAAATGAGCAAGCCAAAGATAGTTGCCGTTGTCGGGCACACCGCCTCGGGAAAAACGGGTCTTGCAATCGCGCTTGCCGAGAGGCTGGGCGGCGAGATAGTATGCTGCGACTCGATGCAGATCTATCGCGAAATGGACATCGGCACCGCAAAGCCCACCCCCGAGGAGCTTGCCCGTGCGCCGCATCACACGGTTGATTTTGTTGACCCGATGCGCCCCTATTCCTGTGCCGACTATGCTGAAGATGCCGAAAAGGCAATAAACGACATTCTCTCGCGCGGAAAACTTCCCATCATTTGCGGAGGCACGGGGCTTTACCTTGACACCCTGCTTTTTGAACGTCCCTTCGACGAATGCGGCGGCAGAAGCGACGTCCGCGAGCGTCTTGAGAGGGAAGCACAAGAGCTCGGAGCTCACGCGCTTCATCTGCGACTCTCCGAAGTCGATCCCGAAAGTGCCGCAAAAATTCACGAAAACAACGTCCGCCGCGTTATACGCGCGCTTGAAATATTTGAAACCACGGGCAAGAAAAAAAGCGAGCTCGATGCGCTTGCCTCGCCCGCAAAATACGACTTCCTCGCCTTCGAGCTTCGCCGCACCGATATGGCGGAGCGATATGCCCGCATTGAGGCGAGAGTTGACGAAATGCTCGCCACGGGGCTTCTTGAGGAAACGAAAAAGCTCCTCGAAATGGGCATTTTCGAGAAGAATCCCACCGCCGCGCAGGCGATCGGATACAAGGAAATGCTCGGATATGTCCGCGGCGAGGTGTCGCTTGCTGATGCGCGTGAGCGGCTTATAATTGCCACAAGGCAGTATGCAAAAAGACAGGTGACCTGGTTCGGCGCGAAGAATTATATCGAAACCGTCGAGCTCCGTCCCAATCTTCCCGACCCGACCGAGGCGCTTATCAGCAGAATTCGGGAATGGATCGATAAATAAATTACGAAAAACAGCAAATATTAATGAAAAAACAAGGAAAAGATAAAGTATCGCTTGCCTCTGTGCGGCGTTCGGATATAACAAAAGTGAATAGCGGACGCACCGATGAGAAGAAAGAGCGAAAGATAGGCTTTGACTTTTCCTATCTCTTCTCGGCGCTACTGACACTTGCGGTTGCCGTTGCCTCGGTGGGTCTGGTGCTCTATTTCGGTTATCATACCGTAAAGACCTTCACCACCGACGTCACGACAACTCCTGCCTATGACGTTACCGAAAATGAATACCGCCGCGGGGTGGGTTATATTATCAGAAGCGAAACTCCCGTCCGCACAAAATCATCGGGCACGCCCGATTATGCGGTGGTCGACGGCGAAAGGATCGGCGTGGGTGAGTTGATCTGTCATCTTTATTCATCACTTACCGATGACGTGCGAGGCCGCATTGCCGAGATCGACCGCGAGATCGCCCTGCTTGAATCGATCGTGGGCACGGGCGTTATCGAAACGGGTCTCCCCGAAGCACTCCGCGATGCAAATGCGGGATATGCCGAGATCATGCTTCTGCTTTCCGAGGGCAGATATGCCGATGCAGCCGCTATCTCGGATTCCTTCCTTTCCGCGATCGGGCGGATAGATGCCCTTGAAAACGGAACGGGAGATATAAAAAATCAAATCAGTATGCTCTATGCCGAAAGAAGCGGACTTGTTGCCGCCTACGGCAAGAAAACAGGAAGCGTGAACGCCGACAGCGTGGGATATTTCTTCCGCGACTGCGATGGCTACGAGGCGATCTTTGACCCCGCGCTTCTGAAAAATATCACCTTCGGCGAATTTGCCGAACTGACGGCACAAGAACCCGCAGATACCGCGGGCTGTGTCGGAAAGATGCTCGATAACCCGAAATGGTATCTCTGCCTGCCCTTTGACGCGGAAAAGGCAAGGGGATTTGAGTCGGGAAGGGATTATAACATCACCTTCAACGACAACGGCGGCAAGGTTCTCACGATGTATCTTGAACGCCTTGTGCTCGACCTTGACGATCACGATGACGACGGCGACCGCGCCGAGGCTCTCTTGATCTTTTCGACGAGCGAAATGCCGAAGGGATTCGTTTACCGCAGAACGCAGGACGTCAGCATCGAATATGCCTCCTACCACGGCTACCGCATTCCGCTTTCCTCGGTGCGTTACTATGACGGAATGACAGGCGTTTACACGCTTGGCGGCGGATACGTCCTTTTCAGACAGATCAAGGTCATCTTTGAGGGCGACGGCTACTGCATTGCCGCGGATTATGCCGATGCCGAGCCCGGAAAGCCACTGACATATACCTCTCTCGGCTTCTCGGATCACGGAAAGATCGATGATTATGCCTCGCTCCACGCTTTTGCGGAGGATCTGGGGCTTGAGAAAACGGTGTACGACAACGGCGGAATACCCGTGCCGAAGGGAAGGACGCTGCGGTATTTCTACCATCTGAACGATCTTGAGCAGATCATTCTGACGGGTAAGGATCTATATCACGGAAAGGCACTTGACTGATATGAGCGAACAAAATAAATTTGACGAGCTGCTTTTGCGTTATGACCGTGCTATGGCGGGCATCCGAGAGGCGGGCGGCGAGAACGTGCGGCTCGTTGTAGCCGCAAAATACGCCACGTCCGAGGAGCTTGATGCCCTTTGCGAGCACCGCGGACTTGACGTCATCGGTGAAAACAGAACCGATACCCTGCTTGAGCATTACGAGGGAATGAAAAATCGTGTTGAGATTCACTTTATCGGTCATCTGCAAAGAAACAAGGTGAAGTCGATAATCGACAAGGTCTCGCTTATCCACTCGCTTGAATCGCTCGGGCTTGCAGAGGAGCTTGAAAAGCAGGCGGCAAAGAGAGAAATCGCGATCCGTGTGCTTGCCGAGATAAATATCGGGCGTGAGGAATCGAAAAGCGGTCTGATGCCCGAGGAATTGTCCGGCTTCTGCCTCGAGCTCGCAAAATACCCGCACGTCGAGCTTTGCGGATTTATGACGATGGCTCCGAAATGCGAGCGCAGCGAAGATTATTACCGATATTTCAAAGAAACCCACGACATCGGATGCGATGTCTGGAAAAATACCCTCGGAAGAGAGGGAGAACCCATATTTTCAATGGGAATGAGCGAAAGCTACCGCCCCGCTATTGCGGCGGGCGCAACTATCGTCCGCCTTGGAAGCAGCGTTTTCGGAAGAACGACGGCGGACGTGATGAACTTGAAAAATAAAACAAATGATAAATAAATCGGAGGATTAAAAAATGGCATCTCTTAATATTTTCAACAAGCAGATCAAGACTGCTAAAGAAGAAGATTTTGACACCAATTACTACGGTCAGGAAGAGGACTATGCAGCCCCCGCGCAGGAGGAAAAGCCCGCAGCTCCCAAGCCTCAGGCTCCCGCAAGACCTTCCTTCGGAGCGGCTATGTCTGCACCCATGCAGATGAAGCTCATCCGTCCCACCACCTTTGCCGACGGTCAGATCATTGCCAACGCACTTATGGAGAACCACCCCGTTCTTATTCACCTTGAGAACGCAACCAAGGAGGTCTCCCACGATCTCGTTTGCTTCCTCACCGGTGTCGTATATGCGATAGGCGGACAGATCCAGCCCGTTTCCGAGACCACATATATGCTTTCTCCCCACAGCATGGAAATTGCCGAGGAGATTATTGAATCCGAAGAGCCCGCTCCCGAGGATGAGGGATATGGCTTTGCAGGCTTCAGCGGCATTGGCGGATATAACTATTGATGTTCCGAAAGGCGGAATAGTTTTTGAAGCTCTTTTTGATACTCACGGTCAATTTCGTTGACCTTATCCTAACGGCTGTGCTCTTTGCCATGCTCATAAGAGCGCTGCTTTCGATATTTTTTATGGGCGAGGAAAGCAAGTTCGCAATGGTACTTTATTTCTTTACCGAGCCCTTCATAATGCCCGTTCGTTTGCTGCTCGAGAAGTTCAATCTTTTTCAGGGGTCACCGCTTGACGTTTCGTTCTTTCTGACCTCGATCCTTCTTGCAATGCTTCAAACGCTGCTCGGCAGTATCCCCATGCTAATTTGATGCCCACGCGGCAGAATGGAGAAATAATGAAAATTCCGGAAAATTTCAAACAAAAATACTCACTTTCGGGTGAAAGCTATCCCTCGAAAAACGTAGATGCCGCGCTCTCTGAGCTTTTTGCGGTATCGGGACGTCTTTACAAGGAAAATTCCGATCTCAAGGCAGAGATCGCGGCTCTTCGTGAAGAGGCGAAGGCTGCTCCCGCAGAAGCGGTAGACCTCGATCTTTCGGGTCTTGAACTTACCGTTTCTGGACTTGAGATGATGATCACCGCGCTTGAGGCGAAGATCGATTCGATCAAGAATGCAGTCAACGACACGCTTTGCGTTGTCAACGACGCGGCTATTTCGGCAAAGAAGGCTGAGGAAGCTGCTTCTGTTGCCAAGACTGCCGCAGAAGAGGCGCGCGACGCCGCCGAGGATGCGCTTGATGCCGCCGAATCTGCCGCAAGTGCTGTCGGACAGATAAAGGATGTTGCAGAGGCATCAAAGTCTGCAAGCGAATCCGCTTGCATAGTTGCAACGTCCGCCAATAACAAAGCACAGGATATTCTTGATGCCATCGATGCGCTCGGCGACAAGCTCGACGGCGTGCCCTCCGACGTTATCCCTATGATCTTCGCGGACGAGCCCGAAGAGGAGATCGAAGAAGAGCCCGAGACCGTCGAGGAAAAGGAAGATGACGTTCTTGCCGAGGTCGCTCTTATGTCCGAATTTGAGGATGAGCCCGAGGAAGACGTAACATCCGAGCCCGCTCCCGAACCCGAGATCACTGAAGAACCCGAAGTGATCGAACAACCCGAGGCTGTCCCCGAGCCCGAGGTGATCGAGATCGAAGAGGAAGCCGATGAAGTTCCCGAGGAAGAGAACAAGGAAGAAGAAAGCATTGCAGATCAGCTCATCCGATTTGCCGGACTTGACGCCCCCACCGAGGAGATCGAGCCCGCCGAGGAGGTTAAGGATGAAGATCTCACCGCAAAGCTGAACGAAATGTTCGCCGGCGATGAAGCAGAGCCCGAAACCGGGGAAGCAGAGAAAGCCGAAGAGCCCGAAGCTCCCGCCGAGGAAGAAAAGCCTGCAGAAAAGCCCGCGCCCACTTCCTTTAACGATATGAAGAGTGCTCTTGACGCCATCCGTGCAAGACTCAAAAAATAAATCTGAATTACATAATTTTAAGGAGATATACACATTATGTCCAAGGACTACACAAGTACACTCAATCTGCCCCAGACAAGCTTTGCGATGAGGGCAAATCTGCCTCAGCGCGAGCCCGATATGCTCAAGTATTGGCAGGAAAAGGATCTTTACAACCGTCTGCTCGAAAATGCAGAGGGCAAGCCCCAGTTTGCGCTCCACGATGGCCCTCCCTTCTCGAACGGAAACATCCACATGGGTCACGCGCTCAACAAGATCCTCAAGGATATCATCAATAAGTCGAAGATCATGGAAGGCTACCGCGTTCCCTTCGTTCCCGGATGGGACAACCACGGTATGCCCATCGAGTCCGCGATCATCAAGAAGAATAAGCTCGACCGCAAGAAGATGTCGATCTCGGAGTTCCGCTCGGCTTGCCACAAGTTCGCGCAGGACTTCGTTGATAAGCAATCGCTTCAGTTCCAGAGACTCGGCGTAGTTGCAGACTGGGAGCATCCCTACATCACCATGGCTCCCGAGTTCGAGGCACGCGAGGTTCGCGTTTTCGGCGAGATGTTCAAGCGCGGATATATCTACAAGGGCCTCAAGCCCGTTTATTGGTGCCCTCACGACGAGACCGCTCTCGCAGAGGCTGAGATCGAGTATGCAGACGACAAGTGCACCTCCATCTTCGTTAAGTTCAAGGTAAACGATGACAAGGGCAAGCTTGCGGGCATCGACCTCGACAAGACCTATTTCATCATCTGGACGACTACCACCTGGACTCTCCCCGGCAACCTTGCGATCGCTCTCAACCCCATTGAGAACTACGTTGTTCTCCGCGCGGCTGACGGTAGCTGCTACATCGTGGCAGAGGCTCTTGCGGCAAAGACAATGGCTGCGGGCGGCATTGAGGAGTACGAGACCGTTCTCACCATGCCCGGACGCGAGTTTGAGTTTATGACCGCACGCCATCCCTTCCTTGACCGCGATTCTATCGTTGTCAACGCCGACTACGTTACTATGGACAGCGGTACAGGATGCGTTCACACCGCTCCCGGTTTTGGTGCGGATGACTATAACACCTGCAAGAGATACAATATCGATATCATCGTTCCCGTTGACGACCGCGGTTATCAGACCGAGGAAGCGGGCAAGTATGCGGGACTTTACTATGCAAAGTCGAACGAGGTCATCCTTGCCGATATGCAGGAATCGGGCGCTCTCTTCGCATCCGAGGAGACCGTTCACTCCTATCCTCACTGCTGGAGATGTAAGAATCCCATCATCTTCCGCGCAACTCCCCAGTGGTTCTGCTCTGTTGCAGGCTTCAAGGATGATGCCGTTGCGGCTTGCGAGCCCGTAACCTGGCTCCCTGCCTGGGGCGGCGAGAGAATGGTTCAGATGATCCGTGAGCGCGCAGACTGGTGCATCTCCCGTCAGCGTCATTGGGGTCTTCCCATTCCCGTATTCTACTGCGAGGACTGCGGCGAGGCTATCTGCAACGACGAGACCATCGACAAGGTCGCAAAGGTATTTGCAGAAAAGGGCTCGAACGCTTGGTTCGACCTTGAAGCTTCCGAGATCCTCGGCGAGGACTACGTTTGCCCCGTTTGCGGCAAGAAGCACTTCTCGAAGGAGACCAACACCCTCGACGGTTGGTTCGACTCGGGTTCCACTCATTTCTCTGTAATTGACGATTGCGCGGACGTAGAATGGCCTGCAGACGTATATCTTGAGGGCGCAGACCAGTACCGCGGTTGGTTCCAGGCATCTCTCCTGACCGCTATCGGCTCGGGCAAGAAGGAAGCTCCCTTCAAGAACGTTCTCACCCACGGTTGGGTAGTTGACGGCGAGGGCAAGGCAATGCACAAGTCCCTCGGCAACGTTATCAACCCCGATGACATCGTCAAGAAGTACGGTGCAGATCTCGTCCGCCTCTGGGTTGCATCGAGCGACTATCAGGTTGACGTCCGCGTTTCGGATAACATCTTCAAGCAGCTCTCCGAGACCTACCGTAAGATCCGTAACACTGCTCGAATCATTATGGCAAACCTCGGCGACTTCAATCCCGATACCGACTGTGTAGCCCTTGAGGATATGCTCGACATCGACCGTTGGGCTCTCGCAAGACTCGAGGCTCTCATCGCAGAGGTCCGCAAGGCTTATGACAGCTATTCCTTCCATCTTGTTTATCACGCGATCAACAACTTCTGCACCGTTGATATGTCGAAGCTTTATATCGTCATCACCAAGGACAGAGTTTACGTTGAAAATCCCACCTCGAAGGCTCGCCGCTCGGCTCAGACCGCGCTTTACTACATCATCTCGGCACTCGTCAAGATGATCGCGCCCATCCTCACCTTCACCGCTGAGGAGATCTGGCAGGCTATGCCTCACGCATCGACCGACGACAAGACAAGCGTTTATCTCACTTCTATGCCCACCCCTGACGGCAAGTTCGCATTTGACGGTGCAGAGCGTTGGGAGAACCTCTTCACCCTCCGCGATGACGTCATGAAGGCGCTTGAAATTGCCCGTGCAGAGAAGAAGATCGGTAAGTCGCTCGACGCTAAGGTTACCGTTTACACAGCCGACAAGGCCGTTCTTGAGCTTCTTGCGAAGTTCACCGAGGAAGAGCTCAAGACCGTATTCATCACCTCCGGCGCTCACATCGTCGAAGGTACTGCTCCCGAGGGTGCTTACGTTCCCGAGGAGGGCAAGATCGCCGTTCTCGTTGAGAACGCAGACGGCGAGCGTTGCGACCGCTGCTGGTGCTACTCCACCGAGGGCGAAAAGACCGAGGAAGGCTTCATCTGCGCAAGATGTAAGAAGATTCTTGAGAGTCTTTAATTATTGACAGAAAGAGACTGTCTCCAATATATAAGAGACAGTCTCTTTATTTGTGTAATATTACTTTCTTGATTTTATTTGATATTTGAGTCTCCTCCTCATTCACCGCTCCTCGCGGTCCCCCTTCTCCGCTGGAGAAGGCTTGAGGGTTTGGCGATAACCGATAACTGTTCAGCGAAGATGATTTAGCAAAATAATTTAGCATATCAAATTGGAATATTTTATCGAAAAAATTTTCAAAAAACTCTATTACGAGCGCAAAATAATTTGATAAAAATATTCCTTTCTGCACAAACAAAATTATAGCAGTAAACGATGTTCGCTGAATATCGAAGGAGTCTGAATGCACACTCCAGCCTTCTCCAGCGGAGAAGGGGGACCGCGAGGAGCGGTGAATGAGGAGGACATTATATCTCCCAATAAAAACAGAAGTAAAAATATTCGTATATGCAAGGAAAAGCAAAATGCTTTGGATTATTCTTTTGGTTTTGATAATATTTGCCGATCAGCTTTCAAAATGGCTGGTCGTTGCTCTGCTTCAGGGCAAGCCGTCATACTACCTGATCGACGGCGTTCTTCGCTTCACATACGTTGAAAACGACGGCGCGGCTTTCGGAATGCTCGACGATCACCGTTGGGTCTTCCTTGTGCTTTCAACGGTTATGATAATCGCGCTGATCTATTACATTTGCAAATACAAGCCGAAAAGCAAATGGGTGATGACCTCGCTCATCCTCATCGTCGGCGGCGGCATCGGAAATATGATCGACCGCGTGCTTCTCGGCTACGTCATAGATTTCATCGACTTTTGCGCCTTCCCGAACCTTTGGAAATGGGTGTTCAACATTGCCGATTCCTGCGTTTGCGTGGGTACTTTTATGCTTTCTCTGTGGCTTATCATCGACACCGTGAAGGCATATAAGAAGGAAAAGGCAGAGAAGGAGCAGGCGGAATGAGCACCTCGGTTTATACCGCTTTGGCGGGCGAGCGAGTTGACAGCTTCCTCGCGCGAATGAGTGCCGAGGAGGAAGAGTCGCTTTCCCGTTCCGCGGCGGCGAAGCTCTGCGACGACGGGCGAGTTACCGTCGGAGGCAAGGCTGTCAAGAAGAATTATATTCTCCGCGAGGGCGAAAGCGTTGTAGTTGTGCGCCCCGAGCCGCTGCCAGACGAGGTTTTGCCCGAGAATATTCCGCTTGATATTATCTATGAGGACTCGGACATCATTGTTATAAACAAACCGACGGGGATGGTCGTTCATCCCGCGCCCGGAAATATGACGGGCACTCTCGTTTCCGCGCTGCTTTATCATTGCGGCGACTCGCTTTCGGGCATCGGCGGCGTTCAGCGACCGGGAATCGTACATAGGATCGACAAGGACACCTCGGGACTCCTTGTGGTTGCAAAGAACGACACCGCGCACCGCTCGCTTTCCGAGCAGATCGCGCTTCACACGGCGTATAGACGCTATCTTGCCATCTGCGTCGGATCACCTCGCGAGGATGCGGGAACTGTGGACGCGCCCATCGGCCGCCATCCCGTCGATCGCAAGCGTATGGCTATCGTCCGCGACGGGCGCGCACGTGAGGCGGTCACGCATTGGACGGTAAAAGAGCGATTCCACGGTATTTCTCTGATCGAGTGCAAGCTCGAAACGGGCAGAACACATCAGATACGCGTGCACATGTCGAGCCTCGGGCACCCCGTTCTCGGCGACGAAGTCTATGGCGGCGACAAATGCCGCGCGGCAAAGGAGCACGCGAAATATATTTCGGGTCAATGCCTGCACGCATATAGGCTTGAGCTTGACCATCCGCGCACGGGGGAGAGAATGAGCTTCGAGGCTCCGCTTCCCGCAGATATGGCGCATCTCATCGAAATTTTCAGACAGGAACAGTAAAATGGCAGATTTAAGCAATATTCTGATCGTCACCGACCTTGACGGCACTTTTTTCGGTGATCACGGCGCGCCCATCGAGCGCAATCTTGAAGCCGTTGCACGTCTCAAGGCTCAGGGAGGTCATTTCACCATCGCAACGGGAAGAACGAATCTCAACCTCAAGCACAAATGGAGCGACGCGGCGGACCTTGTCAACGCGCCCGTTGTCGGATGTAACGGCGCAATGCTTTGCGACCTTCGCACCGACAAAATGATCGACGGCAGACTGATGAACCGCGAGCACGTTGTGGAGCTTATTGAGCTTATGGTTCGAGATTACCCCGATCTCGGCGCGAGAGTTTCGGTAGAGGAAGGCTTCCTTTCCTCACCCGGTCAGCGCGAGCGTTGCCCGGAGGTTGACCGTGATCTCAACAAGGTCGCTCCCGCAAAGGTTTTCACACTCCCCGAAGAGGAGTGGACAACGATCGCGGATTGGTACAAGGTCGTTGTGCGCGGCGCGATAGAGCGCACCGATGTATTCCGCGCGGTTGCCGAGGCAAAATGGCCCGGCAGATTCGTGACAAGCAAATCCGGAGCGGCTTACCTTGAATTTCAAGCGCCCGATACCACAAAAGCGACGATGCTCCCCGCTCTCCGTGAATACGTTGAGGGCAAGGTTGGCAAGCCCGTCAAGCTCTATGCCTGCGGCGACTACGAGAACGATCTGACAATGCTTGCGGCGGCTGACGTTGCAGTTTGCCCCACAAACGCCCTTGATTGCGTCAAAGCGATTGCCGATCATTGTCTTTGTCACCACACTGAGGGACTTATTGCAAGTCTTATTGAGCTGATTGAAGAAGGAAAGGCGTAAGATGTTCGGATTCAGATCCAAAGAGCAAAAAATTGAGGAAGCACGTGCCGAAATGGAAAGGCTGCTCATTGAATTTATGGAAGGCAAAGGCAGACTCCCCAAGGGCTTTTCGGCTCCCTACAACCGTATTCCGCATTACGGCACGGTTTTGAAAGGCACGCCGTTTGAGGCGTATCTTAAACAGATAAGCAAAGAAGTCGATGCGCTCTATGACAGATCGGGCGTATGTGATTGGTTATATTTTGACGGATCGGTCGAGATCAACACGGCGATAACGTCAATTTGGGATTGGGCGAGCGAAAGCCTCAGGATGAATGAGCTTTTTGAGAGAAAATGCCGCGTGGGCAATACCACGATCTTTTTCCCGACGCCCCTTTACAGCGGCGGAAAAATTATGATCGTTGTAAACGACGCAAGTATATTTGACTCTCTTACCGAGGAATCTGCGGCAAAATGCAAAAATCTTGATATGATCTCGTTCTGCAAGATCACCTCGGAGAAATCCTTTTACGATCTTATCGAACAAAGGGAAAAGGAAATAGTTTATGATACTTATCCGAATTACCATGATGAGACCTATGCTGATTGGAGCTTCAGAACTATATAAAAACATAACCCACACGCATATGCCGTGTGGGTTATGTTTTTCGAAAGAAAGATTATTCGATAACGCGCTTCTTTGCAACTGTTGCAACTGCAACAACGGAAAGAATTGCGATAACTACAAAGATAATAGCGGAGTCGCCGGTGGGAACGGGCTCTGCGGGCTTTGTGGTTTCGGGAGCGGGCTCGGTAGTTTCAGGCTCGGTAACCTCGGGCTGTTCGGGCTCAACTACAAGGATCTTGAGTGTGAGCTTGCCTTCGGAGAGTGCCCAAGCATCGCCGAGAGCGGTAACCATAGCGTCGCTGTTAAGCTCTGCTGCGGTCTTTACGGTAGCAAGAGAAGCGTAGAAGGGCTTCGCTGCTGCATCGTTCGAGTTGGTGAATACTGCTTCTGCGGAGCTGTAGCAGTTGGTGATCTCACCGCAGTTAACAAAGGTAGCTGCATCTGCTCTTGCATCGGGGCCGTGACCGGTGATGGGGCCGAGCTGATCGTTGTAGCCGTCCTTGGATGCATCGGTAGCGGTGATGGTCATGCTGCCGGTGTTTACACAGTTGTCAACGTATACGCCGGGATATGCGCGGCCGATGATACCGCCGCAGATACGCTTGCCGGTCGCGTTGCCTGCGTTAAGGCAGTTGCTGATCTTGGTAGAGAAGCCTTCGTAGGTATCGCCGCTGATACCGCCCTGACCGACGATACCGCCGGTGATAGCGGAAATGGAGTTAAGATCGCCGAAGTTCGCGCAGTTTTCAACGATTGCGGGAATACCGTATGTACGGCCGATGATACCGCCAACGTAAACGGTGCCGTCCGTGGTGGAGCTGATGGTACCGTAGTTAACACAACCCGAAACTGTGACTGTGAGATAGTTGGGGGTCTTCGCGTTAGCGAAAGCGTCGCCGATCATAGAGCCGATGAGCGAGCTGTTCTTGGTCGAGATGAGGGTAGCGTAGCTTACACAGTTCTCGATCGTGAGAGAAGGAGCGGATTCCTTTGCGTCTGCAGCTACAACCTGACCGACGATAGCGGCGATGTACTTTGATCCTTCAAAGGTGGAATCCTTGATTGTAAGGTTCTTGATGGAACCGGCTGCGGTTGCGAAGAATGCAGCATTCTTTTCGCCCTTGACGCAGAGACCGGAGATCGAGTGACCGTTTCCGTCAAAGGTGCCGTTGAATTCAACGGGAGTCCAGTTGGTTGCCTCGGCAGCGGAAGCCCAAACGATGTCAGCGGTGAGCTTGTAGGAAGCGCCTGCTACTGCGTTTGCAGCAAAGAAAGCGAGGTCAGCGCCATTTGCGATAAGATAGGGATCAGCCTCTGTTCCCGCGCCGGAGAGAGAAGCGGATACGCTTGTGCCGTCATATACTTCTGCAGCGGATGTACCGATTACTGCGAAGGAAAGAAGCATAGCGGCGGTGATTGCGAGTGCTAAAAATTTCTTCATAATTAATCTCCTTTTATAGATTGATAAAATTATTATACATTATATTATAATATTTGTCAATACTTTTGTCAAAAAAGATAATTAAATTTGGTGCAATTCAACAGCTTAAACGTATGATCTGTCGATGTTTATGACCGAAAAATAGCTCTGGTCGATCGATTTTACTATGGTTTCAATATTTGCGCGGATCTCCTCGTCGCTTCTTTTGAAGTCATAGGGAATGACAACGTCGAAGATGACGTTCGTATGCGTGGGACCCGTGACCATACGGAAATCGTGGATGGTGAGAGCTGCGTCGATGCAGGTGACGAGAGATGCGATCTTTTCGCGCACGGAGTTGGTCAGCTCGTCGTTGGTCGCTATCGGATCCATATGGATGACGGCGTCGCAATTCAGATGCTCTCGCAATTCCTTTTCTATGTTGTCGATCATATCGTGTGTTTCAAGCAGGTCGGAATCACAGGAAACCTCTGCGTGGAGCGAGATCATCGTGCGCGCGGGGCCGTAATCGTGAACGATCAGGTCGTGGATGCCCTCGACGCCCTCATAGGAATAAACGATCTTTTCGATCTGTTTGATGAATTCCTCGCTCGGGGGAGTGCCGAGAAGGGGATCCATCGTTTCCTTGACCGCGCGCAGACCCGAGAAGAGAATGAAGCCCGAAACGGCAAGTCCGCAGTAGGCGTCGATATCAAACGAGGTAAGGCGCGAGATGATGAGGCAGAGAAGTACCGCAGCGGTGGCGATCGTATCGTTGAGGCTATCCTGAGCCGTTGCGCGCATTGCCGCAGAGGAGATCTTCTTGCCGATGCGGAAGTTGTAAAGCGCCATATAAGCCTTTACTGCAATCGAGCAGACAAGGATGATGACGGCAACGATGCTGAATTCGACGGGCTCGGGCGTGATGATCTTGCCCACAGAAGTCTTGCCAAGCTCAAAGCCGACAAGGATTATGAGCATTGAAACGATCAGACCCGAGATGTACTCGATCCTTCCGTGACCGAAGGGATGGTCACGGTCGGGCTTCTGACCCGACATACGGAAGCCGATCAGGGTGATGACCGAGGA
>JAZQJB010000157.1:0-13800 GCA_045541375.1 Eubacteriales bacterium
CCGCTTGGCCTCCGACTTGCTGTTGCCTTTTATTTAAATCGAAAATTTCCGCGTGCGGAAATTTACCTTCATTTTGCCGAAGGCAAATTATCATTCGGCGCAGTAACGGCTCTGGCGGTTTTCCTTTGGAAAACGGCGGTGTTTAGCCGCCGAGACAGAGTCGACATTTGCCGAAGGCAAATACTCATTCCGCCGAAGGCGGACAGTACGCATATAACCAAAAAATGCAAGCCAACCCGGCTTGCATTTTTTATTACAGATTAATTATCAAAAGTCCAATAAAGGTGATCGCGATCGATGCATAAGATTTAAGCGTCAGCTTTTCCTTGAACAAAAACGCCGACATCAGCGTTCCGATAGCCATTGTTCCGCCCTGGCTGAGTGTGTAAAGCTTTGCGGCGGAGAGATAATTCGCGGCTTCGGTCTTGAAAAACGAATTTCCATAAAGGCAGACCGCCATTATCAGGACAAAATACCAGGTCTTTTTAAGTATCGCAACCGCGCCGCCTTCTTCGGCTTTCTTGCCCGCGGTCATCGCGGTGTAGAGGACGATCAGTGCCGCCGCGGCGAAGACGTATGAGCAAAGCTGGAACTGCGCGGTGGTGGTCTCAAGCCCCGAATAAATGAAGGCTTTCTGCGAAAAGTCGGTCATTCCGTTGGCAAGTCCGCAGAGGATGACAACGGCGAAAGTTTTCAGCGTCGGCTTTACCTTTGTGCCCGCGTGCATAAGATACGCGGCAAAAACGAGTACGCAAAATCCGATGATGTCGGGCACGGTGATCTCTTCCTTGAAGATGATGAAGCTCATAAGGATCGTCACGCCGACACCGAGCATCTGGAAGACCTCAAGCATCATATATCCGCTCGAATTTGCGGCAAAGAGCCAAGCGGCAACGAGGATTGCCGTCGAAATGCCCGAAAAAGCGGCATAGCCGATCAGTTTCGGGGTAATTTCAAGTCCGAAAAAGCCGCCGGTGACAGCAAGGATGATCGCCGAGGTGCCGATACACATCAGCATTCGGAAAAAGCAGATAAGGAGCGTATCGTTCAGCTTTGCCGAATAACGGCTCATCTGCTTTCCGCAATAACCTTTGATATTGTTTGTCAGAAGCGCGATCGCGAGGTAAATATAACCCATTTTATGCCATCAACTTAACCATAACTGCCTTCTGCGCGTGCAGTCTGTTCTCGGCTTCCTCGAAGATCTCGGCGGCGTGTGCCTCAAAGACCTCGGCGGTGATCTCCTCCTCGCGGTGTGCAGGGAGACAGTGGAGCACGAGTGCGTCGGGTTTGGCGTAGGTCATAACGGTCGAGTTGATCTGGTAGCCCTCAAACGCCTTGCGTCTGATAGCCGCCTCGCCCTCCTGACCCATCGACGCCCAAACGTCGGTGTAGAGCGCGTCCGCGTCTGCGGCTGCCTCGGGGATCGATTCGGTGCAGAGGAATCTGCCGGTCGCCTCTGCCCATTTCATAATTTCCGCGTCGGGCTTGTAAGCCGCGGGGCAAGCGATCGCAACCTTCATTCCGGCAAGGATGCAGCCGACGATGAGGGAGTTTGCCATGTTGTTGCCGTCACCGATGAAGCAGAGCTTCTTGCCCTCAAGATCGCCGCGAAGCTCGCGGATGGTCTGCAGGTCTGCAAGCACCTGGCAGGGGTGCGCGTAGTCGGTAAGTCCGTTGATGATCGGGATCGAGCCGAATTCTGCCATATCCTCGACCTCTTTCTGGTCGAAGGTACGGATCATAATGCCGTCAAGGTAGCGCGAAAGCACGCGGATGGTGTCTGCGGTCTCCTCGCCGCGACCGATCTGCAGGTCGTTCGAGGAAAGGAAGAGCCCCTTGCCGCCAAGCTCGTGGATGCCCACCTCAAAGGAAACGCGGGTACGTGTCGAGGACTTGCGGAAGATCATACCGAGGGTCTTGCCCGCGAGATAGGGCTTCTTGATGCCCGCCTTGCGCTCTGCTTTGAGCTCGTCGGCGAGATCGAGTATGGAATAAAGCTCTTCTTTGGTAAGGTCGGAGAGTTTAAGAAGGTGTTTCATGGTAATATCCTTTCGGGGATGCGGAAATTATTTTGTTGCAGCCTCGCCGTCGGTGCACTTGATCGCGGTGAGGGCGGTGTTGTTTGCCCAGCTTGAGGATTTCTCAACAAGGCTCCACTGTGCGACGGTGCCCTCATAGTTCACGGTTGCGAGCTTTTCGCAGTATCTGAAGGCGTCGCTGCCGATGGACATAAGATCGGAGGTAAGGGTGATGGAAGTAAGAGATCCGCAGCTGTAGAACGCCTTGCTTCCGATGCTCTCAAGATTCTTGCCGAAGGTGACCGAGGTGAGCTCGGGGCAGTTGCGGAAGGCGGAGCTCGAGATGGTCTTTACGTTGTCGGTGATGATAACGGTTGCAAGCTTGGGGCAATATTCAAATGCGCTGTTGGAGATCATTGTGTATTCTATCTGCTCCGCGCCCTCGCCGATGGTGACCTTGGTGAGGGAGTCGCAATGTGCGAACGTGCTGGCACCGATGGTCTGAACGGTGGAGGGGATCACTACCTCGGTGATTCCGTGGCAGCCGTAGTAGGCTGAGTTGCCGATAGAGGTTACGGATGCGGGGATAGTGAGCGAGGTGATGGAAGCGCAGTTCTTGAACGCAGATGCCTCAATAACCTTAAGCGATGCGGGAAGGTTGACGGAAGCAAGCGCGCCGCAGCCTTCAAAGCAGCTTGATTCGAGGGTCTCGATCTTGTCGCCGAGAACGATGGCGGTGAGAGCCTTTGCGTTCTGGAAGCAATATCTGCCAATAATGGTGATATTCTTGCCGAGAGTTACCGAAGCGAGTGCGGGGCAATCGCGGAAGACGCCGCCGTTGAGCTCGGAAACGCTGTTTCCGATAACTGCGGAGGTGAGAGCCGAGCAGTTTCTGAATGCGCCGTCATAGATCGCGGTGAGCTCTGCGGGCTCGGAATCGTCACCGATGACAACGGATGTCAGCGCTCTGCAATTATAGAATGCGTGAGTATTGATCTGTTTTACGCTTGCGGGGATGTTTAAGGTCGTGATAAAGCTGCAACCCTCAAAGGC
Source organism: Eubacteriales bacterium (assembly GCA_045541375.1). Taxonomy (GTDB): domain Bacteria; phylum Bacillota; class Clostridia; order Oscillospirales; family CAG-272; genus CAG-390. The sequence goes on from JAZQJB010000157.1 coordinate 3,075, forward strand.
GTAGTCGCCGATGGAGTTGAGCGAGCTTCCGAAGGTGAGAGAGGAGATGCCTGCGCAATATGCGAATGCTTTTTTGCCAATGGTCTCAACCGAATTGGGAATAGCGATCTCGGTCAGTCTGGTGCAATTCTGGAAAGCATAGGTATCGATCACCTTAACGTTGGGACCGAAGGTAACGCTTGTGAGCGACTTACAGCCCGAGAAGCAATAGGAGCCGATGGTGCCGACAGTATTGCCGAAAACGACGGTCTTGAGCTCTTCGCAGCCGTCAAATCCGCTGACGGTGGTCAGTTCGGCAGGAGCGGTAGTTGCGCTTTCGAACACGATGCTTTCAAGCTTTGTAAGTCCGCTGAACGCGCCGCTGCCGATCTCCTTGACGCTTGCGGGGATAACGAGCTCCTTGACGCCCTTGCACTTTTCAAATGCGCCGGTTTCAATGGTGGTAAGCGACTTGCCGAGGGTGATCGAGGTAACGGAGGTACAGCCGTAGAAAGCGGTCTTAACGATGGTGGTTACCGTGTCGGGAATAACGATCGAGGTAAGTCCGGTGCAATTATAGAACGAATCGCGCCCGATCTCGGTCAGGTTCTTGCCGAAGGTGACGTTTGTGAGAGCCGAGCAGTTTCTGAATGCGCGGGGAGCGACGACCTTGACGTTATCTGTGAGAACGGCGGTGGTCAGCGCGCTGCAGTCGGAGAACATATATTCACCGAGATAATCTGCGGTGATCTTGGTAAGAGAGGTGCACTCCGCGAAGATGGAGGACTCGGATTCCTTGATGGTTCCGGGAACGTATACCTCGGTAAGAGAGGTGCAGTTTCCGAAAGCATAAGCCTCGATCGATTCTACCTTACCGAGCGAGAGCTTGGTGATTCCCGAGCACTTGCGGAAAGCGTAGTAGCCGATGAAGGTTACGCTGTCGGGAATGGTGACCTCGGTGATCGAGGGGCAGTTGTAGAAGGCATAGTCGTCGATCCTTTCAAGCGACTTGCCGAAGGTGACGGATTTCAGCGCGGTGCAGCCGTAAAAGGCGTTCTTGCTGACTGTGGTCATTGTGTCGGGGATAACGACGCTTGTGATCTTGGTATTGTTCTTGAAAGCGCTCGAAGTGATGCCGACAACGAATTTGCCCTCGTGGGTCATGGGGATGATAATATCGGTTGCGGTGGAGTTTCCGATTCCGGCAACGTAGTATCCGTCGGAGCCGGAGGAGAACTTAAGGTTGTGGTCAGCCTTTTCATTCTCGCCGCAAACGGTGCACTTGCCGCCCGAGAAGGTGTGGGGAGCGAGAAGAACGGTTTCGATATCCTTGAGAACCTTTTCACAGCGCGAGCACTTCTCGCCTGCGGTGGTTCCATAGGAGTTGCAGGTTGCCGCAACGGCGGGGGTCTCAACTGCGGCGTGGCCGAGTGCTTCGAGAGTTTCCTGCTCCTTTACGGTTGTGTAGCAGACCGAGCAGTAGCTGCTTTCGGTATATCCGCTCTTGGTGCAGGTGGGTTCCTTACCCTCGTTTACAACCACGGTGTGAGCGGTGGTTGGGATCTCTTTCTGTTCAAGGGTCGTATTGCCGCAAACGGTGCAACGCTTACCGTCGGTGTAACCGACTTCGGAGCAGGTTGCCTCGCGGCCGGGAACGGTCTCCTCGGTGTGAGGAGCGCCTTCGATGTACTCACGCTCGCGCTCTTCGCATTTTTCGCAGGTACGCGACTGAATGCCCTTTTCCGCGCAGGTGGGTTCTTTTGTTACCTTCCAGTCGCTCCATTCGTGCTTGCATTCCTTTTCGCAGGAGGCAAGTCCGAAAAGACAGAGCAGGATGGCTAAAGCTGATAAAATGAGTTTTTTCATAGTGAGTCCTTCCTTGTAATTATTTCACATAGAGAATATTATATCACAAAGCCTCTTTCAAATCAAGAAGAGATGAGAATTTTAACATTATTTTTCCAAAATATCCTCGAGCACGGCGAGTGCTTTGTCGATCTCTTCGTATGTGATGTTGAGAGGCGGAAGGAGACGGAGCTTGTCCTTTGCGGAGAGGAAGAGCACGCCGCGCTCGATTCCCGCCGCGATGATCTCGGGGGTGGGCTTTTCGGCTTTGATACCGATCATAAGACCGAGACCGCTTGCCGAGAGCACGCCCTTGATTGATGCAAGTTTTTTGAATATATATTCACTCTTCGCGCGCACTTCGGCGAGGAAAGCCTCGTCGAGTCGGCTGATGACATTGAGCGCGCCCGCCGCGCAAGCGGGATTGCCGCCGAAGGTCGAGCCGTGCGAGCCCGCCGAGAGGGTGTCCTTGACCTTTTCGCCGAGCATAACTGCTCCGATCGGGAGTCCGCCGCCAAGACCCTTCGCGGTCGAGACGATGTCGGGCTTGATGCCGAACTGCTCGAAAGCGTAAAGGGTGCCCGTTCTGCCGTTACCCGTCTGGACTTCGTCGACGATGAGGAGAATATCCTTCTCCTCGCAAGCCTTCGCGATTGTGGAAACGTAGTCCTTATCAAGCGGATTGACGCCGCCCTCGCCCTGGACGAGCTCGATCATAACGGCGCAGACGTCGTCGGTCATAGCGGCGAGCATCGCCTCGGTGTCATTCGCGGGGACGTGCATAAATCCCTCGGTGAAGGGCATAAAGGTGGTGTGGAAAACGTCCTGACCCGTTGCCGCGAGGGTGGTGATGGTTCTGCCGTGGAAGGAGTTGACGAGTGTGACGATCTTCGCGCGGCCCTCGCCGTACTTGTCGAAGGAGTATTTGCGCGCCGCCTTGATCGCGCCCTCGTTTGCCTCCGCGCCCGAGTTGCCGAAGAAGATGCGGCACATTCCCGTTCTCTCGCAAAGAAGCTCGGCAAGCCGTGCGCAGGGGGAGGTGTAGTAGAGGTTTGAGGTGTGGGAGTAGGAGTTCAGCTGAGCTGTGACAGCCGCGATCCACTCGTCATCGGCGTAGCCGAAGGTGTTGGTCGCGATGCCGGAGCCCATATCGATGTATTTTTTGCCGTTCGCGTCAAAAGCGACCGCACCCTTGCCCGCGACGATCTCGACGGGGAAGCGGCGGTATGTCTGCGCGACGTATTTGGAGTCTAATTCAAATGTGTTCATTTTCTACCTATCAAAAAAGACGAAAAGTTTTTGAAGATTCTTAAGGAACTTTTTTCAAAAAGTTCCTTAAGCAGAGCTCGAGACGGAGTCTCGAACTAATGCGAGCGCAAGCTCGCCTGATCGTGCTTCAAAAAGACGAAGTTTACTTCGGCTTTTTGGACAGAGTCGATACTTCCCGATTGTAGGGAAGTGTCGGCTCAGTCACCCTTTTGGTGATTAAATTCAGAAAGGGGAGTGAAGGAGCGCAATCCTTCCCTGAAGGAAAGGATTGACTCCTTCCAAGCGGTCGACGGGGCGTCGCCCGCTTGAAGCGCAGGGGGAGTTTCGCCCGTTGCGACGGGCGACTTAAGAAACTTTTCGGGAAAAGTTTCTTAAGGATCTTCAAAAGCTTTCCCGCTGCGCTTTGTCGAATGTTCAGGCTAAAACCATTGTGCCAAGACCCTCATCGGTGAGAATTTCGATGAGAATCGAGTGCGGGACTCTGCCGTCGATGATGAAGACGCGCTTTACGCCGCCTTTGACAAGATCCGCACAGCCGGTGACTTTCGGGATCATACCGCCCGAGATCGTGCCGTCAGCGATCATCTTGTCAATGTCGTCAAGATGGATCTGCGAAATGAGAGTCGAGGGATCGTCCTTATCGGCAAGAATGCCGGGGGTGTCGGTCAGCGAGATGAATGCCTCGGCGCCAAGGGCGGCGGCGATCTCGCCCGCCATCGTGTCGGCGTTGATATTGTATATCTCGCCCGACTTGTCGCAGGCGACGCTCGAAATTACGGGGATGTAGCCCTTTTCAAGAACGTCGGTGATCAGTCCCGTGTTGACCTTCGTGATCTCGCCGACGTAGCCGAGCGCGGGGTCAAGCTCCTTGACGTGGATCATATTCGCGTCGATGCCCGAAAGTCCGACGGCAAGTCCGCCAACCGAGCCGATCAGTCCGACAAGGCCCTTGTTGACCTTGCCCGCAAGCACCATCGTTGCGACCTTCGCGGTCTCGGCGTCGGTCACGCGCAAGCCGTTCTCGAATTTGCTCTCGATATTCATTCTCTTGAGCGTTTCGGTCAGCGCGGGTCCGCCGCCGTGAACAAGGACGACCTTCACGCCGATCAGATTCAGAAGCGCAACGTCGCGCATAACGTCCTCTTTGAGGCTCTCGTCAACCATCGAGGAGCCGCCGTATTTGATGACTATGATCTTGTCGGTGTATTTTTTGATATAGGGAAGCGCCTCGACCAGCACTTTTGCGCGGTCGGCGTTGGAAATATTCATCATGTTCTGTAATCTCCGTTGATCTTGACGTAGTCGTATGTCAGGTCGCAGCCCCAAGCGGTTGCACTTTCGTCGCCCATTCCGAGGGTGATGTTGACCTGAATCTCATCGCAAAGAAGGATCTCCTTTGCCTTTTCCTCGGAAAAATCAACGCCTGCGCCGCCGCGGCAGACCTCGATCTCCCCCGCTTTCGATGCGAACTTCACGCCGATGGTGTTGACGTCGACCTTCGCGCCCGAGTAGCCGATCGCGCAGAGGACGCGTCCCCAGTTTGCGTCGGCGCCGAACATTGCCGCCTTGAAAAGGCTCGAGCAGATGACGGATTTTGCAACTGTGCGCGCGGTCTGCTTGTCCGCCGCGCCGCTGACGTTGCATTCAAGAAGCTTCGTCGCGCCCTCGCCGTCAGCCGCGATCGCACGGCAGAGCTTCGAGGTTACTGCGAAAAGTGCTTCCTTGAAGGTGGCAAAATCGGGCGAATTTTCGTCGATCTCCTTGTTGCCCGCCATACCGTTTGCCATGACGGAAAGCATATCGTTCGTCGAGGTGTCGCCGTCGACGGAGATCATATTGAATGAGTTCTGAACGTCTTCTTTAAGCGCGAGATTCAGCGCGTTCGGTGTGATCGCAACGTCGGAGGTGACGAAAACGAGCATCGTCGCCATATTCGGATGGATCATTCCCGAGCCCTTTGCGATACCGCCGATGCGGCACTTCTTGCCGTCGAGCTCAAATTCGACCGCAACGCTCTTGAGCTTGGTGTCGGTGGTCATAATGCCCCATGCCGCCTCGTCCGAGCCCTCGTAGGAAAGGGTGGAAACAAGCTCGTCCATACCCGCCGCGATTGGAGCGACGTCGAGCTTCTGACCGATGACGCCGGTTGACGCGACGATGACGTCCTTCGCGGGGATGCCGGTAGCCTTGTAGACGAGATCGCACATAGTTTCCGCGATCTGAATGCCGTCGGCGTTGCAGGTGTTGGCGTTGCCGCTGTTGCAGATCACGGCGCGTGCGCAGCCGTCGGCGAGGTTTGCGCGGGTGACCTTGATGGGCGCGCCGCAGACGAGGTTGGTGGTGTATACTGCCGCCGCCGAGCATTTGCGGTCGCTGACGATGAGGGAAAGATCCTTCTTCGTCTTGTTCTTGCGGATGCCGCAATGAATGCCCGAGGCACGGAAGCCCTTCGCGGCGCAAACGCCGCCTTCAATGTAATTTATCATAATTTGAGTCCTTTCACGGGGCTTGCCCCGATTGCTATATTCATATTTTGGATGGCGGCGCCCGATGCGCCCTTGCCGAGGTTGCAGAATAATGCATAAATATTCATTGTGTATTCATTTCCCGAAACGATGAGGCGCATCGAGTCGAGTCCCGAAAGCGAGTTCGAGAAGATCAGCCCGTCGGGCGTGCCCTTCTCGCAGAGGGGAGCGACCGAGATGATCTCGCTGCCCGCGTAGTGCTCCGAGTAGAGCGCGTGCATTTCTTCGAGGGTCAGCTTCTTCTGCGCGAGCCTCATTTGGATGGGCACGCAAACGCACATTCCCGAGTAAAAATCCGATACGATCGGGTTGAACGCGGGGGCAAAATCGAGCGAGCAGACCGACTTGATCTCGGGCAGATGCTTATGCGAGGCGGTCAGAGCATATTGGCAAGGCGAGTCGAATTTTCCGTCGCGTCCGTCAGCCTCGTAATCGGCGATCATTTTCTTTCCGCCGCCCGAATAACCGGTCAGGCTGTGGATGGCGAAAGGATAGGCGGCGTCAAGGATTCCGTGCGATACGAGGGGGTAAAGGATCGCGATCGCGCCGCTTGCGTGACAGCCGGGATTTGCGATGCGCTTCGAGCTCTTGATCTTATCCGCGTGAGCCGCCGAAAGCTCGGGAAAACCGTAAGCCCAATCGGGGTTCGTGCGGTGCGCGGTCGAACAGTCTATGATAACGGTGGAGTCGTTTTTGCAAAGCGTCACAGCCTCGCGCGCCGCATCGTCGGGCAGGCAAAGGAAGGTGACGTCGGAGGACGAGATCGCCTCGCTCCGCGCGGCGGCGTCCTTGCGTAATTCCTCGGGAAGAGTGATGAGCGTTATATCCTCACGCGAGGCAAGCCGCTCGTGGATGCGCAGTCCCGTAGTCCCCGCGCTCCCGTCAATGAACACTTTTTTCATAAAATCAGTCTCCAAAAAGAAAATCTATCTCATTATAAATATGTTACATATTATACTACAAAATTCAGTAAAGGTCAATAGGTTTTGTGAATATTTTTGCGAGAAAAATGATTATTTATTCATTTTTTCAAATCAGCGCGATCCGAGTGATCAGTGGTCAGTGGACAGTGGTCAGATAAGAGTGGACAGTGGACAGTGGACAGTGGACAGAAAGATGCGGGTTGCTGCAATAATTTTAGTGCAAAATATAGAGTTTTTGTATTATACTAAAGAGTAATAAGCAATAAAAAATACTCTCGGATATTTGAAAGAATTCAAGATATCCGAGAGTTTTATATAATTAAGTTATTTGTTTAATAATGAACAGAAAAGATAAACAAAATTATCATTCGCATCTTTCTGTCCACTGTCCACTGTCCACTGTTCACTCTGACCCGTCCACTAATCCCCATATTTCTCCATCATCTCCCTCGCTCTCTTTACAAACTCCTTATATCTCTCGTCATCGCGGGCGGAATTGAACCATTCCCAGCCTTTCTTTGCGGTCATTGCGTTGTAATAGCGTGCGGGAGAGGTGATATTGATCCACCAGGCTTCCCCGTAGTGCTCGCGGGTGCCGTCGGGGAGGTGGAAGGTGCCGTGATCGCCCTTTTCGATCTTGATGCCGCCGTAGATCTCCTTGTCGCCAACGTCAAGAAGCGTGCCGTCCGCGATCGCGAACCATTTTGGCGCAAGCTCGAAGGCGCGCTCGAGATATGCGTATGCCTCGTCCTTGAGCTCGGGTTTCTTGCATCCGAATGTGGTGCAAGCCGCCATAAAGTGCATATCCGCATAAATGCCGAGCCACGCGGGCGCGATCTCGCCGTTTTCGTCGGTGAGCATATTTTCGATCATCTTGAGGCGGTATTTTGCCCAAGCAACGCCTCTCGGCGCGCATTTCCAGGATCTGCTGTTTCGCGAAAGGAAGTGCAGCATCAGATGGAGGTTGTTTGCGGAATTACGCAGGCGCGCTTCGGGGAGCTTCTTTTCGTCCCAGATGCGCTCCTCAATGACCTCGCGCTCGACGAATGCATATTCCGTGATGGGATCGGGGACGTTGCGGATGCCCGTCATATCCTCAAAAATGTTGATCTCGCCGTCATCGTTGCGGATATAGGTGTATTCCACAGCACCGTAATAGCCGTCGGTGAGGTCGAGCGCCTCGTAGAAACGAACAAGTCCGTCCTCAAAGGGCATATATCCTTTTCCCACGCCCTCATAGGACGAAAGCTCATATATCGCCTTCATTCCGCCTGCATAATCGTTGACGGTGCGGACGATTCCGATGCCCTCGGCGAAATAGTATTCCTTGTTGCCGCCGCGATAGGAGTGACCCGCGTCCATACCCTCGATCTTGAGCGAGAGCTTGAGGCAGTTATCAAATGTACCCGCCTTGGTGGTGACGCTTCCGCCGTCCTCGACCGACATCGTGGTCTTGATCGGCATACGGTTATAAAGCGAATATTCGATCACGGGCGTCGCGCCGACGACCCAGGTGTCCGACCAAAGGCATTTTGTCGCATCCTGAAGAATTCCGTACATGTGGTTGAAAAGCAGGGCATCCTCTGAGGCGACATTTCCGCTTCCGTTCTTCCATTCAAATGAGAAGCGACGGTCCTGCGTCAGATGATATTCCCCATTCTTTTCGTGCAGGGCGGATTTCTGGAAGAAATTCCAATGCCCCGTGACCTTGGTGCCGGGGTTGAACTCGGGATCGGTGTCAAGGATCCTCCTCGCGACCTTCGCGGCAACACGGCTGTGCAGCTTTTCCATCGGAGTTACTGCAAGCTTTTCGGCAAGCTCGATCTGGCGGTAAACGTCCTCGATCTTGCAGTTGTCCTTTTCGTCATAGCTGCAATAATCGTTGCGGACGCACTCGATCATCTCAAGCCAAGAGGACTCGTCATAGCCGAAGCGCTCGCTTTCATCGTATGTTGAGATGATCGCGTTTTCGCCGTCAAAGTATCTGACCTCGTAGCTGTCAACCGACCTTAAATATTGGGAATTTCCGTCGATCGAATATTCCCATCTGTTGCCGACCGCAAGCGGGATCAGTCCTTCGCCGCCCTTTATCTCGTATGAAGTGAGGTAAGCCGTGTCGCTGATACCGTCGAGTCTGCGCTCGTATTTTACGATACCAACGCCCGCGCGGTACCAGATCTTGTAATAGGAAGTACCGTTCCACCATTTGTATTCCTTAGACTCCCAAACGTGGCAGTTTTCAAACACACCCGCGGGAGTTTCGGCGCGTTCGCTGTCGGAAAGATAGGTGAGAGTCGAGCCGTCGGTGGCGGTGTAGCACTCACCCACGGGAATATCGAGGAAGAAATAACCGTCGCAGCTGCCCGCGTTTTCGAACAACATCGAGCGCGTGTCGCAGCCCGAATGAAGATAACCTTCCCCGTAGCCGTCGCGGTTCCAGGATCTCGGCACGCCGTCGATAATTCTTATCTTATCTGCGCCGAAACCGACGGCGTATGAGTTTTTATCTGCCTGTCCGAATTTTTCTTCCATTCTTCCAAGCAAGTCAAGCGCGTTTGCGGCGAGCGAATGTACGGTATCGGACGCGGGGACAAGCTTTTGCGCCTTTTCCAGACATTCACGGCTTTCCTCATATTTCCTATCCATCATATATCTGTATCCGAGGCGGAATATTTCGTAAGCCGTTGCACCGACAAATCCCGCTTTTTCGAGCGCGGGGATCTGCACGTCGCGCATAAATTCGATCCGCTTCTGACCGCTGTATTCTTCGTCCTCGCGGGTGAGGATAAAGCGCATTATTTCGTCATTCTTACCGATCAGCGCCGCTTCCTTGATGCGGGCGAAGAGATCCTCGTTCTTTTTGCCGGGGAGCCACCACCAGCCGCGCGCGAGGACGTCGGCGAGGGCGTGGTATTTATCCTTACATTCGGGAAGGTTTTCGACCTCGGCGAGGACGCCCGCATAGACCTCCGCGAAGCCGCTTTTGTCGCTCATGATCTGCCAGAGCTTGATCTCTTCAACCTTCTTCATTACTCTCAGGACGAGAGTGTCGTTTGGCTTTTCATTCATTGCACAAAGTTCCTTTCTCAGCTTTTTTCTGCCTTCGTGGAGCTGGGATTTGACGGTGCCGACCGAAATTTGCATCCGCTCGGCGATTTCGGCGACCGAAAGCTCCTCGAAGTAATGAAGAGTGATCACGCGGCGCACCTTCTCGGGAAGCGAGAGGACGGTGCGGTGAAGCTCTTCCTTTTCCTCGGAGATCGCGTAAAGCGAGGCGGGGTCCTGCTCGTAGTCGGTGACGTCCGCGTATTTTTCGATGTCCTCAATGGGGGCAAAGGGACGGTAGCGGCGCACGGTGTTTTTCGCGCTGAACATGGCGATCTTGCAGACCCAAGCGAGGAATTTTGCGGGCTCGGAGAGGGTATCGAGCTTCATCCACGCGGTGACGAATGCATCCTGCGAGGCGTCCTCCGCCATAAAGTGATTGTGCGTGACCGATGCCGCCGCCGCGATGACGGCGTTCTGATGCCGCACCACGAGCGCCTCAAATGCTTCCTTTTCGCCCGCAAGCGTCAAAAGCACCAGCGTTTCGTCGTTTTGATTTCTGTAATTCACTTCGCGTTCTCCTTTCGTTGTTGCCTTTTTGAACGTTCATTTAGTAGTGTCAAGAGAACGCCCGAAGGTTGGGAAGGTTGAGAAAACTTTTCAAAAAAACTTTGTGTAAGGATATTATAGCATAGATTTTGGGGTTTGTCTATACTTGATATTGTGCAGTACAGACTCCGCCACCCCTCATCCGACGCTTCGCGCCACCTTCTCCCAAGGTCCGGGAGAAGGCTAAAAGTTTGTGCGATCCGCTTATTTGTGCAGCGAATTATCTTCATTACTATAATTCAGTTGGTCAACAAGGAATATTTTTATAAAAATTATTTTGCACCCGCAATGGAGTTTGCGCAAGCTTTTTTTCAATAAAATATTCCGATCTGCCTAAACAAAATTATAACATTAAATGATGTTCGCTGAAATGCGAAGGATCACGAATCAACCCATTCGCCTTCTCCCGGATCTTGGGAGAAGGTGGCGCGAAGCGGCGGATGAGGGGTGGCGGAGTCTGTACTGCACGAACGACAAGCATAGAGAATTAAGATGAAAATGTCATATTTTCCTTCCCGCCGCCGTATTAAT
>JAZQJB010000158.1:0-9150 GCA_045541375.1 Eubacteriales bacterium
GTTCGATCAAAACTTCACCGCTATTGTTGTCTTTAATATAATCTATAATTTCCGAGCGCAGCGAGGAAATTCACCTTCATTTTGCCGTAGGCAAATCATCATTCGGCGCAAGCCGATCATCATTCTCGCGAAGCGAGATCATCATTTCGCCCGCAGGGCGAATCATCATTCATAAAAAGCAGGAAGCTCGCGCTTCCTGCTTTTTATGATAATTACTGCTCAATCTCTTCCATAACGAACGCTTCGAGTATATCTCCAAGCTTAAGGTCATTGAACTTCTCAAGTCCAACACCGCACTCATATCCCTGCGCGACTTCGCTGACGTCGTCCTTGAAGCGGCGGAGGGAGGAGATCTTATCCTCGTATACAACGATACCGTCACGTACTACGCGGATCTGCGACTTACGTGTGATCTTACCGTCAAGCACGTAGGAGCCCGCGATAAAGCCGACGTTCGGAACGTGGATGACCTGACGGACCTCGATATGACCGAGAAGCTTCTCCTGGAATTTGGGAGCAAGCATACCCTTCATAGCCGCGGTGATCTCGTTGATGCAGTCATAGATGATGCGGTAGGTGCGGATATCAACGCCCTGACGCTCTGCGGAATCGAGAGCGGTACGGTCGGGACGGGTGTTGAAGCCGACGATGATGGCGTTCGATGCAGCCGCGAACATAACGTCGCCCTCGGTGATACCGCCGGCTGCGGCGTGGATGACGCGAACTCGAACTTCCTCGTTTGTGATCTTCTCAAGCGACTGCTTGACTGCCTCTGCGGAGCCCGCAACGTCTGCCTTGACGATGACGTTGAGCTCCTTGATACCTTCCTGGATCTGCGCAAAGAGGTCGTTGAGGTTGGTTCTTGCATTTGCCTTGAACTCCTCTTCCTTCGCCTGAGCACGTCTCTGCTCTGCGAGCTCTCTTGCCATTCTCTCGTCAACGACTGCGTTGACCTCGTCACCTGCCTGGGGAACGTCCGCAAGACCTGTGATCTCAACGGGCATCGAGGGAGGCGCGACCTTTACGGTTCTGCCGGTGTGGTCGGTCATTGCTCTGACACGTCCTACCGCAGTTCCGGCAATGACGATGTCGCCTGCGCGAAGTGTACCGTTCTGGATGAGGACGGTTGCAACGGGTCCGCGTCCCTTGTCGAGCTTCGACTCGATGACGATACCCTTTGCACGGCGGTTGGGGTTAGCCTTGTATTCTTCCATTTCGGCGATGAGAAGGATAGCTTCGAGAAGATCGTCGATACCCTCGTGCTTAAGAGCCGAAACGGGGATGCACATTACGTCGCCGCCCCATTCCTCGGGAACGAGCTCGTACTGTGTGAGTGCTGTCTTGATGTTATCGGGATTTGCGGTGGGCTTATCCATCTTGTTGATGGCAACGATGATCTGAACGCCCGCTGCCTTTGCGTGGTTGATAGCCTCAACGGTCTGGGGCATGATACCGTCATCCGCCGCTACAACGAGGATGGCAATATCGGTTGCCTGCGCGCCGCGGGCACGCATTGCGGTGAACGCCTCGTGGCCGGGGGTGTCAAGGAAGGTGATCTCCTTGCCGTTGATCTTGACGCGGTAAGCACCGATGTGCTGAGTGATACCGCCCGCCTCGCCTGCGGTCACGCGGGTGTTTCTGATCGCGTCGAGAAGCGAGGTCTTACCGTGGTCAACGTGACCCATTACGCAAACGACGGGAGCACGCTCAACGAGGTTTTCGGGGGAATCCTCCTCTTCCTCGAAGAGTCTGTCCTCGATGCTGACAACGACTTCCTTGGTGATCTCTGCGCCGAGCTCATCTGCGATGAGGAACGCGGTGTCGAAGTCGATGGTCTGGTTGAGGGTCACCATCATGCCCATGAGCATGAGGCGCTTGATTACCTCACCTGCGGAGACCTTGATGCGCGATGCGAATTCGCCAACGGTGATCTCCTCGGGGATCTCTGCCTTTACGGGAGCCTTCTTTACGGGCGCGGGAGCGGGTGCGGGAACGAATCCGCCCTTCTTGCCGTTCTTGCCGCCCTTATTATTGTTGTTATTCTTGTCGTTCTTATTCTGCTGACGGTTATCCTTGCCGCCCTTATTATCCTTGCGGCCGTCATTCTTACCGCCCTGGTTCTGACCCTTCTGACCCTGTCTGTTTCCGCCTTCCTTTTCGGAATTCTGAGCAGCGGGGGACTTCTTTACCTTCTGGCTTCCGCCGCGCTCCTCGCGGATGTTCTCGGGAACGATGTTATCAAGGGTGTCATCGTACTTCGAAAGGTCAACGGCACCGCTGCCTCTGGTGTCAACAACGCGTGTTGCCGCCTTGGGGCTGACGGTTACGACCTCGCGCTCGCCCTCGGGGCGCGCGGAAGCACGCATATCGATAGCAGTTCTGCCCGACTTCTTTTCCTGGGGCTTTTCCTGCTTCTTTTCCTGCTTTTCCTGCTTCGACTTTTCGTTCGAAGCGCTCATACGGGACTCAAAACGCTCGCCCGCACTGCGCGCGATGTTCTGCTTTTCCTGGGGCTTCTGCTCGACGGGCTTCTGCTCGACGGGCTTTGCCTCGGGCTTCTTTTCTTCTGCCTTTTTCTCGGGCTTCGCAGACTTTGCCTCCGCCTTTACTTCGGGCTTTTCAGCCTTGGGCTTTGCTTCGGTCTTCGTCTCTGCGGCTTTTTTCCGCAAAGAGGGTATGCCTGTCACGCCGTCGATATAGTCCTCGATATTTACGATCTGATGCGATTTTGTGAGAGTCTCCCAAATCACGTCAAGCTCGAAGGTTTCGAGAGCTTTTTGTGTTTTGGCGTCAAGTCCTGCCGCCGCCATAACATCGGTGAGTTCCTTTGTTTTGAGCGAAAGGTCCTTTGCCAACTGATTCACTTTATACTGAGAGCCGACTGCCATATTATCTGTCATCCTCCTTAACGGACACGAAATTCTGATTTGTTTTAGTTTTCTGCGGAAGCTTCTTCCGCCTTTTTCTCGACCGCCGATGCCATTGATTCGTCATTTATTGCCATAGCCGCAACGAGCGATTTGCCCGTCGCCGCTCCGATCTCGGCGGACGTGAGATTTGTTTTGATTATTTTTACACCGTAAAAGCTTGCACGGTCAAAGAGTCTTTTCTCGGTTGCCGCCGAATTATCCGAGGCGGTCACAACGAGAACTGTTTTTCCTGCCTTGAGCGCATCGCATACGTTCACGGTTCCGCAAACGGCGCGGCGTGCGCGGATGCAAAGACCAAGCATTCCGAGAAGCTTTTCTTTTGGGCTGTTTCCCATCACTTTTCCTCCGCGAGCGCGGCTTCGAGCGCGTCCCACACCTCTTCGGGGATCGCGACACCGAGGTTTGCCTCGGCGCGGCGGCTCTTGCGCAGCTTTTTAAGACACGCGGGGTTTTTGCAGATATATGCGCCTCTGCCCGACTTTTTGCCCGTCATATCAAGGGTAATCTCGCCCTCGGGGGTGCGAAGGATGCGGATAAGCTCTATCTTCGGCTTATGCTCATTGCATCCGAGGCACTGGCGCATCGGTATCTTTCTGGGCGGCAAAGTGTTGTTCTGTTTTTTTGCCATTTTATTAAATCGAAATTATGCGGGCTTGATGTCGATCTTGCAGCCGGTGAGTCTTGCTGCAAGGCGGGCGTTCTGACCCTCGCGTCCGATTGCGAGCGAGAGCTGATCTGCCTTTACGACAACGTGCGCGGTCTTCTCTCCGAGCATGGTTACCGACTCGACGGTTGCGGGTGCAAGAGCCGCTGCGATGTACTCTGCGGGATCCTCGCTGTACTTGACGATATCGACCTTCTCGCCGTCAAGCTCGCCGAGGATGGTGTTGATACGGATTCCCTTTGCGCCGACGCAGGAGCCGACGGGATCAACGCCCTCGTCCTCCGAGTATACTGCGATCTTGGTTCTGGAGCCTGCCTCGCGGGCGATGCCCTTGATAGAAACGACACCCTCCTGGATCTCGGGAACCTCGAGCTCGAACATACGGCGGACGAGTCCGGGATGTGCTCTCGAAATTGTTACCAGAGGTCCGCGAGCCTCACGGTTCACCTCGCAGATGTAGATCTTTATCTTCTGACCGATGAAGAATTCCTCGCCGGGGATCTGCTCGGACTGGCGCAGACGCGCGTTGCCGTTGCCGGTGAAGATGATGACGTCGCCCGTCTCCTCGTCGATCTTGGATACTGTTGCGGTGATGATCTCCTCGCGCTTAGCCTCATAAGCCTCCTGCGCGATCTTTCTTTCAGCCTCGCGGATCGCCTGGATGATTACCGAGCGAGCTGCGCCTGCCGAAAGGCGGCGGAAGTTCTTGGGCTTGAGCTCGAACTCAAGGATCTTGCCGACGGTGCTTCTCTTGTTGCGAAGCTTTGCTTCCTCAAGAGAGATCTCGGTCTCGGGATCCTCAACCTCAGCCACGATCGTCTTCTGCTGGAAAACGCGGACGTCCTTCTTATTTTCATCAATGCTGATACGAACGTTGGTGTTGTTGCCGTATTCCTTCTTATAAGCTGCAACAAGTGCCGCCTCGATCTTTTCGATCATATACTCCTTGGATATGCCTCGCTTCTGTTCAAGCTCGTCAAGTGCGGCGAAAAATTCCGAATTCATTTTAGTTTAGTCCTTTCTGAATATGTGTGGGGGAATTTATATACTGTCAAAATCAAACAAAGTTTTTATCTTCGAGATCGCGTCATAGGGGATCGCGAGCGTTTTTTCTCCTATATCAAGGAGAACGGGCTTTGCGGGATCGCACTCGCCGCCCTCAAAGCCGAGAAGAACGCCGTCATATTTGCGGCTTCCCTCAAGAGGAGCGAAAAGCTTGACCTCGACTCTCTCTCCCTCGCAGGCAACGATGTGCCAAGGAAGAGTGATGTCGCGCTCGATTCCGGGGGAGGACACCTGAAGATAATAGGAGGTGTCGATGGGGTCGGTCTCGTCGAGAATGGGATCGACTGCGCGGTTGACGCGCTCGCAGTCTTCAATACCGATGCCGCCCTCGCGGTCGGTGTCGATGGTGATGCGGAGTATTCTGTCCGCGCCTTCCTTGACGAATTCAAGGTCCCAGATCTCGCATCCGCACTCATGGACGGTGCTTTCGATCAGGGGGTAGACTCTCGCGGCAACTCCCGTAAGTTCTTTCTTCATTTCTTCTTTTTCTCTTTTTTCTTCTGTTTTTTCAGATCTTTAAGATTCTTCTTTTCCCGCTTGACCCATTTGAGGGTCGCCTTTGCCGCTTTTTCTTCTTTTTTAAGATTCTTCTTAAAATTTTTGAGTTCGCGTTTGAGGCGCTTTTTGTTCTCGATGTTCTCGGCTATCAGCTCTGGGAGCGTGACGAGCGGGCGCAGTGGCTTTTGCGGCTTCTGCGGCGGCTGCACCGGATGCACCGGATGGGGCTCTATCGGCTTTTGCGGCTTTTGCGGTTTTTGTGCCTTTTGAGGTTTCATTTTCTACCTCCGAAGCAAAAATGTTTATTCGAGAAAATGAGAGAGGACGTGGTGCCCTCTCTCAGTCTCTAATCGTACACATATATTATATCACAATAAAATCAAAAATGCAATACCTTTTAGGAATTTTTATCTTGCTTTTTCAAATATTTTCAAGTTTTTTTGCAAGATTACAGCAAGTATATTGACTTTTGTTGACTGACAGACTATAATTTGTAACACGGGGGTGAAAATTATGATCTCATACGAGCCTTTTTTCAAAACTTTGAAAGAAAAGGGATTGACGACATACAAGCTTATCAACACCTATGGGCTAAGCAGCAGTCTTATCGACCGTCTTAAACACAATAAACCGATCACAACCGTCACTGTCAACGACCTCTGCCGGATCCTCGATTGCGGAGTTGAGGGGATCATTGAATATCAAAGAGATCGGGATGAATAACGCCAATGGAAGACAGATCACTGATATAATACCGTTATGTTCGCATTCCGGTGCAGCGTGCGAACATTTGCCCTTCAATTGTGAGAAATTTTATATTGACACGGAAAGTAAAAAATGATATAATACCATTAACACACAAATCGGAGGCACACAAAATGAAAAAAATTAAAATTCTGTCCCTTATTCTTTTATTGCCCATCATAGCCGCGATGATCCTCTCCTGCTCCAACAACGTTCAGGGCGAAGTGACCGGCGAGGGCGACGAGCACGAAGGCCACGGCCATGCACAGACTTATTTCCAGACTCAGATCAATGCCGAGCACCCTTTTGTTGAGGGTCACGTTGTGGTATCCCCTAAAGATCCTAACGCAGAGCTCACCGTTGAAGACTTCCCCGAGCTTGAATGCGAAAGTGTCACTTTCTTATATAAAACGGAAGCAGGAGCCTATTGGCTCATCGTTCTGAAAACGCAGACGGAAGATGAGACCGTTGTCGCAATCGACAAGCTCACCTACCGCAGCGATCTTAATTTTGCAGAACCGAATTACGTCTATACTGAAGAGTAAAATCATCAAACCCGCGCCGTGGCGCGGGTTTTCTTATGCTTATTTGCGCTTTATTCCCCTCTTTCACCTAAAATTCATCCCATATTCAATAATTTACTATTTACAAATATAAAAAAATATGATACAATATTATAATGTAATATTATAATTGGAGAAATATCGCTTATGGAAAACGTCAAAAGCGAAAACAGAATATTTGAAGGTTTCAAGCCGCGCATTCCGATCGTGCTCATATTTGCGCTCGGCGTGCTTCTCGGGTCGCTGACTCTCCTGTTCGGCGAAGTACCCGTATTTTCGGGTGCGGCGCTCTTTGTGCTTGCCTCGCTCGTCTTTCTGACGGCGCGCGAGATACTCCCCATCGTCGGCATTCTCTGCCCCGCGCTCTTTGCCTTTATGATGACGGGCGAGCTTGCGGCTCCCGCGCTTTATATCGGTGTGATATTCACCGTCGGCGCGACCGTTTATCTCACCCTCGGCGGCAGAATATGGGCTCCCATTGCGGCAGCCGCCGCGGCTTATGCCCTCGGCGCTCTTGCGATCGACCCGATAAGCGCAATTCCCGCGCTCATTCCCGTGGCGGTCGGACTTCTCGCCGCGCTGATGCTCCCGCGCCAGGGGCTGACCTTCACGACCGCAGCGCTGACGAGCCTCGCGCTTTCGGCAGGGCTTTCGCTCTTCCTTGTCTTGGGCGGCGACCTCACCGCAACCGCGGACCTTATTCGCGAGAATATCGCAAGCACCTATGCTTCCCTTAATTCCGAATTTCTCATCATCACCGAGGAAACGGCGCAGATGCTTGCCGCTTACATCGTCAACCTCTCGCCCGGATTCATCTTTGCCGCCGGGGGCGCATTCGTTTTCATCTCGCTTTCGCTGGCAAATGCCCTCTTCCGCGCCTCGGGCGTCGAAGATCTGATCCCCGAGGAGATGGCAAAGCTCTCGCTCTCGCCCATCAGCGGAATACTCTATCTTTTCTGCTTCCTGCTTTCGGCGGCGTTTATGATCGAGGGTGCCGACTACGAGCTTCACGCCACGGTCACCGAAAACATCATCATCGCGCTTTCGCTGCCCTTTATGGCACTCGGCTTCCGCGCCGTTGGCGAAATACTTTCAAACAAGTTCTTCGCGCGCTTTGCGGGAAGACGCAAAGTCACCTCGCTTTCGCTCGTTATTATCTTTCTCATAGCTCCCTCTGTGGGATTTGCGGTGTTCATATGCGCGGGAGTTGCCTTCTCGCTGACACCGATCTACCGATTCCTTTTTGGCAAGCTCAGATCCAAAATCAACAAGTAAAGGAGCACCAAGGCAATGTCAAACAAAAGCAAAGGCTACGATATCAGCTCTTTTGACCTGACGCTGATGAGCGCGGGCACGGGGCTTGTGTTGCTGATCGTCGCGCTTGTGGCGGCGGCGCTGACCGAGATCCCGACCTTCACCATTGCGCTCGTTTTCATACTCGTTTTTGTCATCTTCGAGGCGGCAATATGCTATTTCGCCTATCTCACGCATAAAAGGTACAAAACCGAGGAGACCGCAAATTCGCTCGAACACCTCATAAGCGAGGTCGTAAGACAGGTCGATTTCCCCTCCGTCATCACCACCTCGGACGGCAAGATGCTCTGGTCGAACAAAAAAATGCTCGAGCTTTGCGGCGCGGCAAACCAGATGGCTCTGGCGGGCAAGAATTTCTCGGTCATGTCGGGCATTCCGATGAGCGAGATCATCACCGCCGTGGGCAAAAAGGTCATCACCGTTTCGGGCAAGAATTTTTATGCATATTCCTATCTTATGGAAGCCCCCGACCGCGACTATTGGATGACCACCCTCGAGGATCGCTCCGAGATCGAGGAACTTGAGGATCGCATCGACCGCGAAAGCCCCGTTGTTGCCTACGTTTCCGTTGACAACCTCGAGGAGCTGACGCAGTACGTTCAGGGCTCATACCGCGAGGCGGCGGCAGAGGTTGAGGAGCTCATAACCGAATGGGCGCGCTCGATCGGCGGTCTTCTTCGCGAATATGACCGCGAAAAATACCTTCTTCTCTTCCCGAAGGATCAGCTCCCCGCCTGCATCGAAAGCAAATTCGACATTCTTGACCGCATCCGCGAGGTCCGATTTGGCGACGGAAGTATGTCGGTCACCATTTCGATGGGTGTCAGCAACGCGGGCGAAAACTTCAACGAAAGAAGCGCAAACGCGCAGTCCGCTCTCGAGACCGCACTTCAGCGCGGCGGCGACCAGGTCGCTCTTCGCAAGGAGGACGGCATCGAGTTTTTCGGCGGCAAGACCAAGATAAACCAGAAACGCACCAAGGTCCGCGCCAGAGTAATTTCGGACAAGCTTGCCGAGCATATCCGCGAGGCGGGCAACGTCATCGTTATGGGTCACAAGAGCCCCGACTTCGACTCGATCGGCTCCTGTATAGGACTTGCGCGCCTCGCGCTTGCCTATAACCCGAACGTCAAGATCGTCGTTGACAAGAGCAATCCCAATTTCAAGTGCTGCACGCCCAAGCTCATCGAGGCTATGCCCGAATATGAGGACATCTTCATCAGCGCGCCCCGCGGGCTTGATATGATCCGCTCCGACACGCTTCTTATCATCAGCGACGTCAACAATATGAAGATAGTCGAGTCGCCCGACATCGCGGCGAACGTATTTAATACCGTAATCATCGACAAGTCGGATCGTAGCCATGTCGTTC